>NZ_JASATQ010000019.1:0-79253 GCF_038440415.1 Sphingomonas sp. OTU376
GCCCCCCGCGCCCCCCCCCCCCCCCCCCCCCCCCCCCCCCCGCGGGGGGGGGGGGGGGGGGGGGGCCCCCCCCCCCCGCCCCCGGACTTCCGGGGGGCCCCCGGCGAGACGGCATCGGAAAAAGAAAAGGCCGGGCATCGAGCCCGGCCTTGTTCTAACCCACCCCTAGCCCCTCCCTTTGCAGGGAGGGGAATAAAAAAGACTACCGCCCGGTAGTCCCCGCCCCATGCTTCTGCAGCGGGATCACCACCTCGTCCGGCCGCACGACATTGAGCTGCTTGCGCGCCAGCTCATCGGCCAAGTCGGGATCGACCCCGCGCTTCTGGTCGAGCAGCTCGACGCGGTTCTTCAGCGCGGCGCGCTGCTTGTCGAGCGCGGCATAATCGGCCTGCTTCTGCTCAAACTCAGCCTTGGTCAGCTTGGTCTGCATCACGCCGGTGGGCCCGAGCACGGCGTTATAGCCGAAAAAGCCGATAGCGATCAGCGTCACCGCCGGCAGCCCGGCCCGGCGCAAAAGGGTCTGGAACGGAGAAGCAGCACGCGATCGCATATGGTGTTTTTCGCTTAACCACGCCCCGGGCGCAAGGCCCGTATTGGTGCGGAGGGGGCGTCCGAGTTCTTGTTATCCAACTATAGAACCATCATCTGCGAAACTGGGCAGGCGCCCTAAGCGGCCGTGATTTCCCTTCCCAAAGGAAGAAACTCAACCAATCGAGACTCGGTAGATCTACCGGTCGAGTAACCCGACCGCATTGCTGGCAAATGCCAAAGTTCACGTGCGGCTTCCAAAAGATCACTTCGGACCGATTTGCCGTGGTGAAGATTATACCCCACGCCCAGCGCAAATATTTCGTACGCCGACAAAAGGAAAGACCCACGGAATTCGCGCCGCCCCTCGTCCCACCTACGAAAAATATTTTCATCGCCATGTTGAGCAATGTGTTCAAACGTAGCGCGAAATGCTGCTGCGGCTTGGGTTAGGGTGTCAGGATAACCCGTCGCCATAGCTATCGATGCATCATCCAGCACTTGAGGCAGATCACGCAATGCCGTGAGAGTTAGACGCTCAGAAGACCAGTCATGAAGCACTAGGAATCGTGTAACGAGCTCCAGATCATAGCGTTCCTCGATTTGCTTTTCAGAAAGCTGGACGCAGCTCCTAAACGGCTCAAACGAAGCAAGGCGCTCAATATCCGCAAAGAATTCAGAAGAAACCGCCACAAGCAACGCCGAGCGCATCTCCTGTGAGTTTAACTGAGATCCATAGCTGTTTAATCTTTGAAATAAGTCAAACTTCGCCTGAGGGGACGATTCTCTTTTAATAATTTTTATATCAATTTTTGTTCGTTTAATATCTAGTCGCTGAGCTTCACTCAGGGATGAATCTTGATCCCCGGAGTCCCAAACCTTACCCTGCAGGCTGGGAAGATACTTTGTTCCCTCAAGCACAGCTTGCGGCTTTCGAGCTCCGTTTGAGTCTTTCAGTTCACCTTGCAATTCCAGAATGGTCGAAAGGCGCTGCAATCCATCTACGACCTCCCAGACACCGCTCTCGGTTTGGGCCACAAAAACCGAAGGCAACGGGATGCCGAGCAGAAGACTCTCCACCAAGCGGGACTTCTGAGTAGCGGTCCAACGGAAGAATCGTTGGAATTCCGGTCGAATAACTAGCTCGTCCTCGCGGTACAAATTGGTTAGCTCACCGATGCTCATCGGGTATCCATCCGATGCGATCGCGTGCCGCGCCTTGGCGATCTCATTTTCTAAGGTTTGATCGCTCATGCGATTGCCCTCCAACCTTCCACTCTACTCAGTTCGGTCGCAAGCGAACCGAGCTCTGGAAATACCATTGTCTCACCAAATCCGAGGGTATTGAGCTCACCTCGCAATTTTCCACGATCGCCCAGCAACTCGAAACGCCACATCGTGTTTTTGCTCTCGCCAGCAAAATCTTCCATAGGACGAAGGTCTTCACCCCAGACAACGAAGGTCCCTCGCTGCGCCACTATTCGATTGGAGTTATGAGTACCGAAAATCGCTACCGGTGTTTTTGACCGACGCTTGTTGGTTTCAGGTCAATAACTGTCCGATTCGTCATCGGTGGTTGTGAGTACTTGAATAGCATTGCCAAATTCGGAAAGCACGGGTGCGGCTCTATTCCAGCCGATGGGATCGAGACACCAAATTACCGGCGGCTCATCCGTGCCACCAGCTCCAACGAGGGCGAAGTGAACGGAGATAAAAAGGTTCTCAGACCAATCTAGAAGGCGCGTGGGAACACCGTAGTGCTGCATCGCGAAGAGATGCTCCCAGTCGTTTTGCGGATAGCCCGCCGGCCAGAAAGGAAGGCTCCTCTGCCGGAATCGAGTTAGGAGCCTCTTTTCGCGATCGAAAACTTCTTGAGGAGTACGCCCAGCACGAAGAATGCCGGGTAGCAACTTGTGAGACTTCAGGGAATGCCCCCGATACCATAGTAGAGCATCATCCCCGATGGACCTTGCAACCCCCAAGACTGCCGTCATGAGGCCGTCCAGCCCGTCAACTTGACTACTGATGATCGGCATTCACAATCACTCCCCCTGATGGGAGAATGAAGATACGTCTTGAGGGACGCAAGCTAACGTTGAAAAATTGTCCATTTTTCCGTGGACGAATTTACCACAAGGAGAGAGCGGCCACCCGGAAATGCATTGCTCAGATTTCCTAGTTTTTTAGGCATTTTTTGGCCGCTACTCAAGTGACGGACAAAGCCCCCTAGGGAAGACAGGCTCATCCTGAGATTTCGCCTTATACCCCTCCCGCCCGAAGGCAGGAGGGGCAGAACCAAAGCTTACTTCTTCAGCACGCTCCGCCCGGCATACACCGCGGCATCGCCCAGCTCTTCCTCGATGCGGATCAGCTGGTTGTACTTGGCAAGCCGGTCCGAGCGCGCCAGCGAGCCCGTCTTGATCTGGCCGCAGTTGGTGGCGACCGCCAGGTCGGCGATCGTCGCGTCCTCGGTCTCGCCCGAGCGGTGCGACATCACCGCGGTGTAGGACGAGCGCTGCGCCAGGCTCACCGCTTCCAGCGTCTCGGTCAACGTGCCGATCTGGTTGACCTTCACCAGCAGCGAGTTGGCGTAGCCGCCCTCGATGCCGCGCGCGAGGCGCTTCGGGTTGGTCACGAACAGGTCGTCGCCCACCAGCTGGACCTTGCCGCCCAGCTTCTCGGTCAGTGCCTTCCAGCCTTCCCAGTCGTCCTCGGCCATGCCGTCCTCGATCGAGAAGATCGGGTACTTGGCGGCCAGCCCGGCGAGGAAGTCGGCATTCTCGAGCGACGAGAAGGTCTTGCCCTCGCCTACCATCTTGTAGGCGCCGTCCTTGAAATATTCGGTGGCGGCGCAGTCGAGCGCGAGCATCACGTCGTCGCCCGGCTTGTAGCCGGCGGCTTCGATCGAGCTCATGATGAAGTCCAGCGCCTCGGTGGTGCTGGCGATGTTCGGCGCGAAGCCGCCCTCGTCGCCCACGCCGGTGGCCAGGCCCTTCTCATGCAGCTTCTTCTTGAGCGTGTGGAAGATTTCCGAGCCGCAGCGCACCGCCTCGACGATGTTCTCCGCGCCCACCGGCACGATCATGAATTCCTGGAAGTCGATCGGGTTGTCGGCATGCTCGCCGCCATTGATGATGTTCATCATCGGCACCGGCAGCACGTGCGCGTTGACGCCGCCGACATAGCGATAGAGCGGCAGGCCGCGCGCGTCGGCAGCGGCCTTGGCGGCGGCAAGGCTAACGCCCAGGATGGCGTTGGCGCCCAGGCGGCCCTTGTTCTCGGTGCCGTCCAGCTCGATCATCGCGGTGTCGAGATCGGCCTGGTCCTCGGCTTCCATGCCGACGACTTCCTCGAAGATCTCGCCGTTGACGTTCTCGACTGCCTTGTCGACACCCTTGCCGAGCCAGCGCGACTTGTCGCCGTCGCGCAGTTCCACGGCTTCGTGCGCGCCGGTCGAGGCGCCCGAGGGAACTGCGGCGCGGCCGAAGCTGCCGTCCTCCAGCATCACGTCGACTTCGACGGTGGGGTTGCCCCGGCTGTCGAGGATTTGGCGAGCATGGACGTCGATGATTGCGGTCACGAAACGGTCTCCCTAGATATGGGGTAATGAGGGCGCGACGCGGCCTCTAACGGCTCCGGATGGAACTCGCAAACGTGGCCGTTGTTGTTTCGCAAAAGGCATGGAGGGTTTTTGGCATGGCTGACGAAACGACGGGCGAAGTGATCGAAGGCGCGGCGGAAACCACCGCCGAGGCAAAGCGCAACGCCAGCGATACGATCCGCGAAAAGGCGAATGAACTCGGCACCCAGGCGGCGGAGCGCGCACGCGCCTTTGCCGGCGAAGGCAAGGAAAAGGCTACCGGCGCGCTCGATGAGGTCGCCAAGATGATGCAGTCGGCCGCGGCCGACGTCGATGCACGACTCGGCGAGCAATACGGCAAGTACGCGCGCTCGGCGGCGGACGGCATCGCCGGCTTCGCCGACAATCTGCGCGGCAAGGAAGTCGATGACCTGATCGACGACGTGACGGCGTTCGTCCGCAAGAGCCCTGCGGTGGCGGTCGGCGTCGCGGCGGGCCTGGGCTTCGTGCTCGCGCGGATCATCAAGTCGGGCATCGATGCGGCGTCCGACGCCGGCGACGCGCCCGAAACCCCGTCCGACAAGGCCTGAGGGGCCTGACGGGGGGTGGACGAACCAAAGCCTGAACTGCCGCCAGCCGGTGCGCCGGCGGCCGAGCCCAGCATCGGCGAGTTGCTCCAGCAGCTCGTCGATAATGGCCGCGCCTATGCCGATGCCGAGATCGGCTTCTATCGCACCCTGCTCCGCTCGAAGCTGCGCGATGCGCGCTCGATGCTGTGGATGGGCGCGGTGGCGATCGCGTTGGCCTTCGCCGCCGCGGTGGCGCTGGTGATGGGGCTGGTCCTCACGCTGGCGCCGCTGGTCGGGCCCGGCTTCGCGACGCTGATCGTGGTGAGCCTGTTCCTGGCGATCTCGGGCCTGATGGGCTGGCTCGCCTGGACGCATGTGAAGCGTATCTTCAAGGAAAAGCCGTGAGCGAGAACCCGCATGATGTCGAGGCGGCGCGGGCTCGGATCGCGGAGGCCCGGGCGGCTTTGTTCGGCACGCTCGGCCAGGTCCAGTCACGGCTGAGCCCGTCGAACCTGGCGCAGGACGCGGTGGAGAGCGCGGCGCAGGGCGTCGCCAGCGTGGCGCGCAAGGGTGCCGAGGCGGTGCGCAGCCGTCCTCTGGCCGCGGCGGGCGTAGTGGCGACGATCGGGCTGGTGATGGCGCGCGGCTGGATCGGCGACATCCTGGCGAAAAGGCATGAAACTCGCGACCCGGCCACGGGTTTGAAGCGTAAAGGCAAGAAAGAAGGATCCTCGTGATGAGCACCAATCCCGCGAACGAGAAGCAGGGCGCCGGCGAGAGCCTTGCGTCCAATCCCTATGCGCTGGTCGCCGGCGGCATCGCGCTCGGCGTGGTGATCGGCATGCTGGTGCCGCGCTCGCAGAAGGAGCGCGAGCTGCTCGATGCCACCGGAAAGCAGCTCGCAGGCAGGGTTACGGGCACGGTTGCCGCGGTCAAGGAAGCCGGACGGGCAGAGATCGAATCCCTCCTCCCCGGCCGCGACGAGGCAAAAAATCGCGTCGGTGCGCTGTTCGGGAATGTGCTGGATGCAGCCAGGGATGCAGCGCAAAAGGCTTGAGGCCGGCGCGCCTGCTTCCTAAGGGCCTCTATAAAACCATAAAGTGTTTTTCGGAGGCCCAATGAGCAAACTGCACCTCGTCTTCGGCGGTCGCGTGACCGACCCGATGACGCTTGATTTCGTCGATCCCTCGAAGCTGGACGTGGTCGGCATCTATCCCGATTATGCCAGTGCCGAAAATGCCTGGCGCAGCGCGGCGCAGCGCACGGTGGACGATGCCGAGATGCGTTATGTGGTGGTCCATCTCCACCGCCTGCTCGAGCCCGATCTGGAGGCCTGAGCCCTTTCCGGACCGCTGTCCCCGCCATGCGGTGGGGATAGCGGTTCAGGCTTTACGCCAATGCCACATGAACAGCGGCCGCGCGGCTGCCAGGCCTGCCAGGAATCCGCCTATGGGGGCCGCGGCGCTCCAGGACAGGGATTCGAAGAGCGGGACGCCCTGGGGCGTGGGCTGGAGTAAACCGGTCAAAATCGAGATTACCGCCCAGGCCGCGGCGAGCCAGGCCACGTGGACCGTCCTTGCGGAGAATGGACCGACCGCCCGGGTGCGCGGCTGTCCGTAGAGCAGCGCATAGGCACCCAGCACCGCCGACACCGCGCCGTTCATGCCGAGCAGCGGCCACAGCGCATCCGGCGTCAGCAGATAATAGACCCCGGCCGACGCGAAGGCGCCGATGACGTAGAGCAGCAGGAACTGCGGCCAGCCGATCACCTGCTCGGTCTTCTGCCCGGTGATCACCAGGATCAGCACGTTGAAGAAGATCTGCAGCGCGCTGACATGGATGAACAGCGTCGTCAGCGGCGTGAGGATCGCGGGCACCGCCGGCGTGCCCGGGGTGAACAGCTCCGCCCCGGCCCGCGCCGGGATGAACCCGCCGAGCACCGCGGCTTCCTGCAGATTGCCGGTGATCAGGATCACGGCGCCAACCAGCGCCGTGATCGCCGAAATCAGGATCGTCGCGGGGAAGTCACGAAACTTCACGCTCAGATGAATTCGATCTTGGACACCAGATAATAGCGGTCGCCGGCGGGCACCGAGACCTCGACTTCCTCGTCCACCTTGCGCCCGATCAGCGCGCGGCCGATCGGCGAGTTGTACGAGATGCGGCCCTTGTTCACATCCGCCTCGGTCTCGCCGACGATCTGGTACTTGAGCGGCTTGTCGTCCTCGTCGAGCAAGGTCACCGTCGCGCCGAACACGACCTTGTCGCCCGAAAGCTCCTTCGGATCGATGATCTGGGCGCGGCTCAGCTTGCCTTCGATATCGGCAATCGTGGCCTCGTTCTGGCCCTGCTGCTCCTTGGCGGCATGATATTCGGCGTTTTCCGAGAGATCGCCATGTGCGCGCGCCTCCTCGATCGCATCCACGATCAGCGGGCGCTCGATTTTGAGGCGCTTCAGCTCCGCGGTCAGCTTCTCATAGCCTTCCTGAAGCATCGGCATCTTATCGACCGTCGCCATCCACCAAGTCCTTCAAAACGCCCCGTCCCACAAGCGCCCCCTTCGGAGACGCCCGCACATGGATACTGATGGGGGGAGATCAATTGTGCGAACGCGAATAATAAGCCTGCCGTTGCCGCACTGCAAGGCTAGGAAAGTTACGTCGCTGTGGAAGCTGCGATAATAATGCTCCCCAGCCCCTGCCGGGGAGCAGCATTATCGATCAGCCGCGCGAGGCGTAGAAGTCCTGCAGCGGCCGCACGTCCAGGCTGTGCTTCGACAGCGCCTCGATCGCCCGCGCCGCCGCGACACTTGCCTGCGCCGTGGTGAAGTACGGGATCTTGAGGTTGAGCGCCGAGCGGCGGATGTCCGACGAGTCCTTGAGCGACTGCCAGCCTTCGGTGGTGTTGAAGATCAGCGCGATATCGCCGTCGAGGATACGATCGACGATATGCGGGCGGCCCTGCGCGACCTTGTTGACCCGCTCCACCGCGATGCCCTCGGCCTCGAGATAGTCCGCGGTGCCGCCGGTGGCGACGATGGTGAAGCCCATCCCGGCGAGCAGCTGCACGCCCGGCAGGATCACCGGCTTGTCGGTATCCTTCACGCTGACGAACAGGCGGCCCGAGCTCGGCAGCACGGTCCCCGCCCCCAGCTGCGCCTTGGCGAAGCTGGTCGCGAAATCGAGGTCGATGCCCATCACTTCGCCGGTCGACTTCATCTCGGGGCTCAGCACCGGATCGACGCCGGGGAACTTGTTGAACGGGAAGACGGCTTCCTTGACCGCGATATAGTCGATGTCGCGATCGATCTTCGGCAGATCGGCCAGCTTCTCGCCCGCCATCACGCGGCTCGCGATCTTCGCCACCGGCGCGCCGATCGCCTTGGCGACGAACGGCACGGTGCGCGAGGCACGCGGGTTCACCTCGATCAGGTAGACCTCGCCGTCCTTCACCGCGAACTGGATGTTCATCAGGCCCTTGACCTTGAGCGCGCGCGCCAGCGCATCGGTCTGGCGCTCGATCTCGGCGATGATCTCGGCCGGCAGGCTGTAGGGCGGGATCGAGCAGGCGCTGTCGCCCGAATGGACGCCGGCTTCCTCGATATGCTGGAGCACGCCGGCGACGACCACATCGGTGCCGTCGGCGATCGCATCCACGTCCACCTCGACGGCGTCACGCAGATACTGGTCGATCAGAACCGGGCTATCGCCCGAGACCTGCACCGCGGTCTGGATATAGTCGTCGAGCTGCTGGGTGGAGTCGACGATCTCCATCGCGCGGCCGCCGAGCACGTAGCTCGGGCGCATCAGCACCGGATAGCCGATCCGCTCGGCGATCTTCACCGCTTCGTCACGGGTGCGGGCCAGGCCATTGGCCGGCTGCTTGAGGCCGAGCTTCTCGACCAGGTCGGCGAAGCGCTCGCGGTCCTCGGCCAGGTCGATCGCGTCGGGCGAAGTGCCGAGGATCGGGATGCCGGCATCTTCCAGCGCCTTGGCGAGGTTGAGCGGGGTCTGGCCGCCGAACTGGACGATCACGCCGACCAGTTCGCCCTTCGACTTCTCGACATGCAGGATCTCCAGCACGTCCTCGGCGGTCAGCGGCTCGAAATAGAGGCGGTCCGAGGTGTCATAGTCGGTGCTCACCGTCTCCGGGTTGCAGTTGACCATGATCGTCTCATAGCCCGCGTCCGCCAGCGCGAAGCAGGCATGGCAGCAGCAATAGTCGAACTCGATGCCCTGCCCGATGCGGTTGGGACCGCCGCCCAGGATCACGATCTTCTTGCGGTCGCTCGGCGCCGCCTCGTTCTCGGGCTCGCCGAAGCTCGGCGCTTCATAGGTCGAGTACATGTACGGCGTCTTCGCCTCGAACTCGGCCGCGCAGGTGTCGATCCGCTTGAACACCGGGCGCACGCCCAGCTTGTGGCGGTGCGCGCGCACGTCATTCTCGTTCACGCCGCCGGTCATCGCCTTGACGACCTCGCCGATCAGGCCCGACGACTTCGCCATGGCTTCGGTACCCGCGCGCAGGTTCGCCGACTTGAGCGCGAGGAACGCCAGGCGCTTGTCGCTGAAACCCATCGCCTTGAGGCGGCGCATGCCCGCCGCGTCCTGCGGCAGCCCCTCTTCCATCACCTGCGTTTCCGCAGCGATGATCTCGGCGAGGCGCTCCATGAACCAGGGGTCGTACTGACCGATCGCGCAGACTTCGCGCACGGTGAAGCCCTCGCGCAGTGCCTGGGCGGCGATCAGCAGCCGGTCAGGCGAGCGCACGGCGAGCGCCGCCTCGATCTCGACGCGCGGCGCACCGGCCAGCTTGTCGACATTGTTGAAGCCGCTCAGGCCGGTCTCGAGGCCGCGCAGCGCCTTCTGCATCGATTCGTGGATGTTGCGGCCGATCGCCATGACCTCGCCGACCGACTTCATCGCGGTGCCGAGGGTCGCCTCGGCGCCCTTGAACTTCTCGAAGGCGAAGCGCGGGATCTTGGTGACGATATAATCGATCGTCGGCTCGAACGACGCCGGGGTGGCCCCGGTGATGTCGTTGTCGATCTCGTCGAGCGTGTAGCCCACCGCCAGCTTGGCCGCGACCTTGGCGATCGGGAAGCCGGTGGCCTTGGAAGCCAGCGCCGAGGAACGCGACACGCGCGGGTTCATCTCGATGACGATCAGGCGGCCGTCCTTCGGATTCACTGCGAACTGCACGTTCGAACCGCCGGTTTCCACGCCGATTTCCCGGAGAACCGCGATCGATGCATTGCGCATGATCTGGTATTCCTTGTCCGTCAGCGTCAGCGCCGGGGCGACGGTGATCGAGTCACCGGTGTGCGTGCCCATCGCATCGACATTCTCGATGCTGCACACGATGATGGCGTTGTCCTTGCGATCGCGGACAACCTCCATCTCATATTCCTTCCAACCGAGGAGCGATTCCTCGATCAGCACCTCGGTCGTCGGCGACAGGTCGAGGCCCGTCCGCACGATGTTGATGAATTCCTCGCGATTGTACGCGATGCCGCCACCCGAACCGCCCATGGTGAAGCTGGGGCGGATGATCGCCGGCAGGCCGACATGCTCAAGCCCGGCCAGCGCCTCGGCCTCGGTATGCGCGATATGGCTGCGGGCGCTTTCGAGCCCGATCTTGGTCATCGCGTCCTTGAACTTCAGCCGGTCCTCGGCCTTGTCGATCGCCTCGGCGTCGGCGCCGATCATGATGCAGCCGAACTTCTCCAGCGTGCCGTCATTGGCGAGGGCGAGCGCGGTGTTGAGCGCGGTCTGGCCGCCCATCGTGGGGAGCACCGCATCGGGGCGCTCCTTCTCGATGATCTTGGCGACGATCGCCGGGGTGATCGGCTCGACATAGGTCGCATCGGCCAGCTCGGGATCGGTCATGATCGTCGCCGGGTTCGAATTGACCAGGACGATGCGATAGCCCTCTTCCTTGAGCGCCTTGATCGCCTGCGTGCCCGAATAATCGAACTCGCATGCCTGGCCGATCACGATCGGGCCTGCGCCGATGACGAGGATGGAGGAGATGTCGGTGCGTTTTGGCATGTCAGGCCTTCAAGAACGATCGGATCGGAAGCGCAGCGATGCTGCCCTGCGGACACCACGGCGCCGAAGCGTCGTGATGGTGGAAGTGGAGAGCCCTGTCCAAGCTCATCCCCAGAAAAACATCATCAGGCTGTAGAGCAGCGCGACCACGAACACGCCGCCGGCCAGCCAGCCCGAGGCGCCGTCTATGGTCGGCATGTGCCAGCGCCGGACGACCGACTGGTGCATGCGGTCGGCCTGGTTGCGCGCCTTGGCATAGCCGGCCTCGGAAAAGGCGAAGAACAGGCGCCCGGCGCCGGTCTCGCGCTCATGCCGGCCATAGCCCGCCGCTTCCCATGCCCTGGCGCTCGCCTCGGCCTCGCCAAAGCCTTCTTCGCTGGCGAGCGTGGTGAGATCCACGCGCTGTCCGGCAGCGTCGGGGACGCTGTCGACTGCCTCCATGAAGAACCGATCGGCCGAGGTGAGGGCTTTCCCCACCATCACGCCGCCCGGATCATCCCGATGAACCGCTCGAACAGATACAGGCTGTCCTGCGGACCCGGGCTGGCCTCGGGGTGATACTGCACGCTGAACGCAGGGCGATCGGTCAGCTCGATGCCGGCGTTGGAGCCGTCGAACAGCGACACATGCGTCTCGCGGGCGTTCTCGGGAAGCGTCTCGCGCTCGACCGCGAAGCCGTGGTTCATGCTGGTGATCTCCACCGCACCGTCTTCCAGCCGCTTGACCGGATGGTTGGCGCCGCGATGGCCCTGGAACATCTTGGTGGTCTCGGCGCCCACGGCGAGGCCGAGCAGCTGGTGGCCGAGGCAGATGCCGAACAGCGGCTTGCCCGTCTCGAGCAGCTGGCGGATCACCGGCACGGCATATTCGCCGGTCGCGGCGGGATCGCCCGGGCCGTTCGACAGGAAGAAGCCGTCCGGGTTGAACGCCATGATCTGCTCATAGGTCGCCTGTGCCGGCAGCACGGTCACCTTGGCGCCGGCCTGAACCAGATTGCGGAAGATGTTGCGCTTCGAGCCATAGTCGAGCGCGACGACATGCGGACGCGTGTCCTCCTGGCCGCCTTCGCCATAGCCGAAGCCGAGGCGCCAGACGCCGCCTTCCCAGCCATAATGGGTCTCGGCGGTCACCGTGATCGCCAGGTCCATGCCCTCAAGGCCCGGCCAGGCGCGCGCCATCTCGAGCAGCAGCGGAATGTCGAACTTGCCCTCGGCCGAATGCGCGATCACGCCGTTGGGCGCGCCGGCGAGGCGGATGCGGCGAGTCAGCGCGCGGGTGTCGATGCCCGACAGGCCGATGCGGGCATGCTTCTTCATCCAGGCATCGAGATGCTCGGTCGAACGGAAGTTGCTCGGCTCGGTCACGTCCTCGCGCACGATCATGCCCAGCGCATGGGGATCGTCGGCCTCGATATCGTCGGGGTTCGCGCCGACATTGCCGATGTGCGGGAAGGTGAAGTTGATGATCTGGCCCGCGAACGACGGATCAGTCATGATTTCCTGATAGCCGGTCATCGCGGTGTGGAAGCACACTTCGCCGACGGCCTGGCCTTCGGCGCCAAAGCCACGGCCCCAGATCACGTCCCCCGACTCCAAAACCAGAACACCGGTAGCTCCGGCAGGCATGGGCGTAGGCGTGGCGTCGGCCATTGAGGGGTGGCTCTCCATTTGAGGTGCAGCAATGTCGCTAAGTGCCGCCCGCTAGACCCCTACCCCCCTCGCGTCAACCGGTTCGCGGGTCTATTGCGGGTTCAAATTCCGATTCACGAGAGATGAAATGATCCGAGACGATATCAAGGCCGCCCAGATCACCGCAATGAAGGCCGGCGACAAGGAGACCCGCGGTGCCATCAGCCTGATCCAGAGCGCGATCAAGAACCGCGACATCGAGGAGCGCACCAAGTCGGTCCAGATGGACGACGACGCGCTGGTGATCGAGGTGCTGCAGAAGATGGTCAAGCAGCGCCGCGAATCGATCGAGATGTTCGAGAAGGGCGGCCGTCAGGAGCTGGCCGACAACGAGAAGGCCGAGGTCGCGGTGATCGAGCGCTTCCTGCCCGCCCAGATGAGCGATGCGGAGACGACGGCGGCGATCGAGGCGATCAAGGCCGAGCTGGGTGCTGCCGGCATGAAGGACATGGGCCGGGTGATGGCCGAGCTCAAGGCGCGCCACGCGACGACGCTCGACATGAGCAAGGCGAGCGGGCTGGTGAAGGCGGCGCTGAGCTGAGGGCGAGGTAGCCCACATTATCCACACCCCGCCCGGCTTGCGGGTTGGGGCGGCGGGGCGCATTGGGATGGAGTGTCCCTTACCCCCGCCTTTCTCGACGAACTCCGCGCCCGCACCCTGCTGTCCGGGCTGATCGCCAAGACGACCAAGCTCCAGAAGGCGGGACGCGAGTTCCGCGCCTGCTGTCCGTTCCACAACGAGAAGACGCCGAGCTTCTACGTCAACGACGACAAGGGCTTCTACCACTGCTTCGGCTGCGGCGCGCATGGCGACGCGATCCGCTGGATGACCGACCAGCGCGGCCTGCCCTTCATCGATGCGGTGAAGGAGCTGGTCCAGGCCGCCGGCATGGAGATGCCCGAGCAGGACCGCCGCAGCGCCGAGAAGGCCGAGCGCGCCAAGGGCCTGCACGAGGCGATGGAGGACGCGGCCAGGTTCTTCGTCGAGAAGCTGGGCAGCATCGAGGGCGCCGAGGCGCGCGCGGTGCTCAAGAAGCGCGGGATCAGCGAGGAGACCGCCCGGACCTTCGGCATCGGCTATTCCCCCGATTCGCGCGGCAAGCTCAAGGAAGCGCTGAAGACCTACGGCGATGCGATGCTGGTCGAGGCCGGCATGCTGATCCAGGTCGAGAAGAAGGATCCGTACGACCGCTTCCGCGGCCGGCTGATGATCCCGATCCGCGACGTGCGCGGCCGCACGATCGCCTTTGGCGGCCGCATCATCGGCGAGGGCGAGCCCAAATATCTCAACTCGCCGGAGACCCCGCTCTTCGACAAGGGCCGCACGCTCTACAATCTCGACCGCGCTCAGGCAGCCGCGCGTAAGTCCGGGCGGATCATCGCGGTCGAGGGCTATATGGACGTGATCGCGCTCGCCCAGGCCGGGTTCGGCGAGGCGGTGGCGCCGCTCGGCACCGCGATGACCGAGCACCAGCTCGAGCGGCTGTGGCGAATCGCCGACGTGCCCCTGCTCTGCTTCGACGGCGACTCGGCGGGCCAGAAGGCCGCGCTGCGCGCCGCGCACCGCGCCATGCCGATGCTCGAGCCGGGCCGCAGCCTCGCCTTCGTCACCCTGCCCGACGGGCTCGACCCGGACGACCTCGTCCGCGCCCAGGGGGCGCAGGCGTTCGAGGCGCTGCTCGGCAAGGCCCGGCCGCTGGTCGATCTTCTCTGGGAAAGCGAACTCGCCGCCGAGCCGCTCGACACGCCGGAGCAGCGCGCAGGGCTCAAGCGGCGCCTGGGCGAACTCGCCGGCGGGATCGGCGATCCCAATGTGAAGCACGAATATCTCGCCGAGTTCCGCGAGCGCGCCGACACGCATTTCGGCCGCGGCCCGCGCAATTTCGAGAGTGGACCCCGGCGCGGCGGCGGTTCGGGCCCTGCTCCGGCTCGCGGCAAGCGCGACAAGCGCGGCAACTGGCTCCCGCCCGAGCCGCCGCTCACCCAGCAGACCCGCGCGGTCCAGGCCGGCGGGCTTGACCCGATCCTCTCCAAGGCGGTTCTCGCCGGGTTGATCCGTCATCCGGCCGAAATCGCCCGCCACATGGAAGTCCTCGGCAGTCTTCGCGGCGCATCGGGCGCGCTCGGCAAATTGTTCGAGGCGGTCGTCGACGTCGCGCTCGAAGACCGGCAGCTTGATCAGGGCAAAGTACTCACCATATTGGCGAAGTCCGGTTTCGATCAGATGGCGAGCGAGCTGCTCCGGGCCGATACCCTGCCCTTTTCCTTCACCCGGCCCCAGGCCGAGGAAAGAAAGGCGCGCGAAGACCTGAACGAGGCGATCGCAGTGATGGTGGCACGGCCCGCGGTGGACGCGGCGCTGGCGGAGGCAACGGCAGCGATGCTGGAGCGTTTCGACGATGAGTCGTTCGCGCGGCAGACGGCGTTGCTGCGGGAGCGGCAGGAGCTGGAAACGCGTCTCGCGAATCTGATGCTTGCGGACGAAGAAGATTTCGAGGATTAGGGCGGCGTATAATTGCCGCCATCCAAGTTTCGAGGATTTGAATGGCCAAGGCGAACATGGCGGACGTCACCGACACCGGCGAAGCGGGTGATGCGCCGCTGATCGATCTCAACGAAGGGTCGATCAAGAAGCTCGTCGCGCGAGCCAAAAAGCGCGGTTACATCACCGTAGATCAGCTCAACGAGATGCTTCCGCAGGACCAGATGTCCTCGGAGCAGATCGAGGACGTGATGGCGGCGCTCAACGATATGGGCGTCAACGTCGTCGAGAATGAGGAAGCCGGCGAGGACGCCGAGCCCGAGGACGACAGCCAGGACGAGGCTGATTCGAACGACAGCGGCGACGATTCGGCCCCTGCCTTCGAGACCAAGAAGAAGGAAACCGTAGACCGGACCGACGATCCGGTGCGCATGTACCTGCGCGAGATGGGCGCCGTCGAACTGCTCAGCCGCGAAGGCGAAATCGCGATCGCGAAGCGCATCGAGGCCGGCCGCGACACGATGATCCTGGGCCTGTGCGAGTCGCCGATCACGTTCAACGCGATCATCGGCTGGTCGAACGCGCTCAACGAAGGCACGATGCAGCTGCGCGAGATCCTCGATCTCGACGCCATGCTCTCCAAGGGTCCGTCGGCCGAGCAGGTCGAAGGCGCCGAGGATGATGATTCGGGCGAGATCAGCGAGAAGACCGCCGGCGCTTCCTTCAAGGAAGAAGAGGAAGTCGAGGAAGTCCAGGACGAGGACGATGAGGACTCGATGACCGAGCGCCGCACGCCGCGGCAGTCGGACGACGAGGAAGAGGACAACACCCTCAGCCTCGCGCAGATGGAAGAGACGCTCAAGCCGCAGGCGCTTGAGAAGTTCGCCAACATCACCTCGATCTACAAGAAATTCTCCAAGATGCAGCTTTCGCGTCTCGACGCGATGGCTGCCGGCGGCGAGCTCGCCGCGTCGGAGGAGAAGAAGTACCAGAAGCTGCGCGAGGAGCTGACCGCCGAAGTCGAGTCGGTCCAGTTCCACCAGCAGAAGATCGAATATCTCGTCGACCAGCTCTACAGCTTCAACCGGCGCCTCACCGCGCTGGGCGGCCAGATGCTGCGCCTTGCCGAGCGCCACAAGGTGAGCCGCAAGGACTTCCTCGATCGCTATGTCGATCACGAGCTGGACGAGCAGTGGCTGCAGTCGGTTCAGGGCATCGACAAGAAGTGGGCGGCGTTCGCGGCCAATGAGGCCGGTTCGGTCGATCGCATCCGCGTCGAGGTCTCGGAGATCTCGCAGTCGACGGGCATGGCGCTCGCCGAGTTCCGCCGCATCGTGAACATGGTGCAGAAGGGCGAGCGCGAGGCACGCATCGCGAAGAAGGAGATGGTCGAGGCCAATCTCCGCCTCGTGATCTCGATCGCCAAGAAGTACACCAATCGCGGCCTGCAGTTCCTGGATCTCATCCAGGAGGGCAATATCGGCCTGATGAAGGCGGTCGATAAGTTCGAATATCGCCGCGGCTACAAGTTCAGCACCTACGCCACCTGGTGGATCCGCCAGGCGATTACCCGCTCGATCGCCGATCAGGCGCGCACGATCCGTATCCCGGTCCACATGATCGAGACGATCAACAAACTGGTCCGCACCAGCCGCCAGTTCCTCCATGAGCAGGGCCGCGAGCCCACGCCGGAGGAAATGGCCGAGCGCCTGAGCATGCCGCTCGAGAAGGTGCGCAAGGTGATGAAGATCGCCAAGGAGCCGATCTCGCTCGAGACGCCGATCGGCGACGAGGAAGACAGCCACCTGGGTGACTTCATCGAGGACAAGAACGCCGTGATCCCGGTGGATGCCGCGATCCAGGCGAACCTCAAGGAAACGGTCACGCGTGTCCTTGCCTCGCTCACCCCGCGTGAGGAGCGCGTGCTGCGCATGCGCTTCGGCATCGGCATGAACACCGATCACACGCTCGAGGAAGTCGGCCAGCAGTTCTCGGTTACCCGCGAACGCATCCGTCAGATCGAGGCGAAGGCGCTGCGCAAGCTCAAGCACCCGAGCCGCAGCCGCAAGATGCGGTCGTTCCTCGACCAGTAACTACCCGTATCTTCACGGATACTTTCGAAACGCCTCGGAACTTGCTTCCGGGGCGTTTTCGCATTTCAGCCGGAACGGCGCCGGAACATTCGCCTTATCCACAGTAAATTCGCGATTTACCTTGTCTTTACGTGCTTCGGTATATCCCCGGGTTGCAAAACACTGCCCGTCGGCACGGGGCCGGCTGGAGGATGTGGGGGCTTATGCCGTTTGATTCCGTACAAGTTGCGCGATTGGGCGGTGCCTGGGGCTCGATGGGGGCACTCATCGCCTCCGATGGCAGCGCCAATCATCCCTATCTCCAGCGCCTCGCCCGCAACGAGGAGCCGCTGCGCGACCTTTCGGACGCGGCGCATCACATCTGCCTGCTCCACGGCCGCCATCCCGGCGTGATCGATCACGCGCTGGGCCATGCCCGGCTCGGCATCGAGCGCGACTGGCTGGAAGCCGCCGCCGACGCCTTCGTGATCGAGCGCGCCTATCTCGTCCGCATCGTCGCGGCCGCCGGCCCGCTGCCCAGCACCCCGGGCCATGCCGAGACCGAAGCCGCCACCGCGGCGCAGCGCCACGCCGTGGACATGCTCGCCCAGTCGGATCGTGCGGGCTGCGCCGCCGGCGCGTCGATCGCGATGGCGATGGACTGGGCGGTGATCCGCGAGACGCTGGATACCGCCGCCGAGCGCCTGGGCATAGCGCCCCCGCCCTCGCAGCTGCCGCTGGCCGAGGAAACCGTGACCGTGGTCGATACGCTCGTCCGCGAAGGCTCGCTCGAACGCGCCATGCTGTTCGGCGCCCAGCAGCTCTTTGCCCAGCATCGCGGCCTGTGGGATCTGCTTGAGGCCCGCGCCTCGGCCCGCGACAAGCAGTAACTGCCCTCACGCTTCCCGAGAATTCGTCACCCTGAACTTGTTTCAGGGTCCAACTCTCCACGCGCTATATCGCCAGCGGCACCTTGGATGCTGAAACAAGTTCAGCATGACGAGAAGGCTTGCTTCCCGGCCCCGCGGCCCTTTACCAATACGTCATGCGCTTCGAAGGCACCCAGAGCTATGTCGCGACCGAGGACCTGAAGGTCGCGGTCAATGCCGCCGTCACGTTGCGGCGTCCCCTCCTCGTCAAGGGCGAGCCCGGGACCGGCAAGACCGTGCTGGCCTATGAGATCGCCAAGGCCGTTGGCGCCCCGCTGATCGAGTGGAACGTCAAGTCGACGACCAAGGCGCAGCAGGGCCTCTACGAATATGATGCGGTGGCGCGGCTGCGCGACGGCCAGCTCGGCGATCCGCGCGTCCACGAGATCTCCAACTATATCCGCAAGGGCAAGCTGTGGGAGGCGTTCACCGCGCCCCAGCTCCCGGTGCTGCTGATCGACGAGATCGACAAGGCGGACATCGAGTTCCCCAACGACCTCCTCCAGGAGCTCGATCGGATGGAATTCCACGTCTACGAGACGCATGAGACCGTCCGCGCCGCCGAGCGCCCGATCGTGGTCATCACTTCGAACAACGAGAAGGAGCTGCCCGACGCGTTCCTGCGCCGCTGCTTCTTCCATTACATCAAGTTCCCGGACCGCGAGACGATGCAGGCGATCGTCGATGTCCATTTCCCCGGCATCCAGAAGCTGCTGGTCGGCAAGGCGATGGATATCTTCTACGAGATCCGCGAAGTGCCGGGCCTCAAGAAGAAGCCCAGCACCAGCGAGCTGCTCGACTGGCTCAAGCTGCTCCTCCACGAGGAGATGCCGCTCGAAGTGCTGCAGAACAAGGATCCGACCAAGGCGATCCCGCCGCTCCACGGCGCGCTGCTCAAGAACGAGCAGGACGTGATGCTGTTCGAACGGCTCGCCTTCATGGCCCGCCGCCAGCAGGGCAAGGCCTGATGCCGTACACCGGCAGCTGTGCCTGCGGGGCCGTCACCGCGACGATCGCCGGCGAGCCGGTCGCGGTGCGCCAGTGCTGGTGCCGCCAGTGCCAGCGCGTCGCAGCAGGCTCGCCCACGACCAACGCGATCTTCGCGACCGACGATGTCGAGCTGAGCGGCACGCTGACCACCACCAGCTATGTCGCGGAGAGCGGCAACACGCTGACCCAGAGCTTTTGCGGCCTGTGCGGCACGCCGGTGCTGGCGCAGAGCTCGGCGCGCCCGCAGTTCCGCACGATGCGCATCGGCTTCCTCGACCAGCCGCACGGCCTGGCACCCCAGGTCGCGATCTGGACCGACGACGCGCCTGCCTGGGCGCATATCGACCCCGCGCTGGAGCGCTTCGCGCGCCAGCCCCCGGCGCCCGTGGCGCGCCAATAACTCCTTCTCCCCCTGTGGGAGAAGGAAGGGGCCCGCTCGCGCAGCGAATGGGAAGGATGAGGGGGCATCGAGTCTCATTCCCCCTCACCCTTCCGCCGACTTTGTCGGCTCCCTCCCCCTCCCACAAGGGGAGAGGGATCGCAGTTAACCCCTCTTAAACCACCCATGGCTACGGTTCGCTTGGGGGGGACCTTGTATGGGTCCCGTGTATGCGTTTGCGTTTTGCGTTCCCTGCCCTTCTCGCCACCGCGCTCTGCGTCGCGGCGCCTGCCGGCGCGCAATCCCTTCTCGAATATGTCGGCGAGTGCGTGCCCTTTGCGCGCCAGGCTTCGGGCATCCAGATCTATGGCGATGCCTGGACCTGGTGGGATCAGGCCAGGGGCCGCTACCAGCGCGGCCAGGTGCCGAAGGTCGGCGCCGTCCTCGCCTTCTCCAAAAGCCCCCAGCTTCGCCTTGGCCATGTCGCCGTGGTCAGCCGCATCGTCGAGAAGCGCGTGCTGATGATCACCCATGCCAACTGGTCGCGCCAGAATGGCGAACGCGGCCATGCCGAGCAGGACGTCACCCTGTTCGACGTCTCCGAGCGCGGCGACTGGAGCCTGGTCAAGGTCTGGTATCGCGACAGGAACGGCCTGGGCAGCTCGATCTACCCGGCGCATGGCTTCATCTACGGCACGCCCGACCGCGATGCGCCCGCCGGCGTGCGCAAGGCCCGCCCCTCCGCCGAGCTGACCTCGCGCCAGCCCGATTATGTCGGCTCGCTGATCGACGCCTACGCCGCGCGCTGAGGGCTCTGGACGCTGGGCGGCGTCCGGTCCTAGAACAGCGTCATGTTCCTCTCCTTCCTCGACGAGCTGCGCGCTGCGGGCATCCCCGCCAGCCTGAAGGAGCATCTGATCCTGCTCGAAGCGCTCGACCGTGACGTGATCGAGCAGACGCCCGAGGCCTTCTACTATCTCGCCCGCGCCACCTTCGTGAAGGACGAGGGGCTGCTCGACCGGTTCGACCAGGTCTTCGCAAAGGTCTTCAAGGGCATCGCCACCAGCTACGGCGTGGCACCCGCCGAGATCCCCGAGGAATGGCTGCGCGCGATCGCCGAGAAATATCTCAGCCCCGAGGAGATGGCGAAGATCCAGTCGCTCGGCTCCTGGGAAGAGATCATGGAGACGCTCAGGAAGCGGCTCGAGGAGCAGCAGGAGCGTCACCAGGGCGGCAGCAAGTGGATCGGCACCGGCGGCACTTCGCCTTACGGCAACGGCGGCTATAATCCCGAGGGCGTCCGCATCGGTGGCGAGGGCAAGCACAAGCGCGCGATCAAGGTGTGGGACCAGCGCGAGTTCCGCAACCTCGACAGCACCCGCGAGCTCGGCACCCGCAACATCAAGGTCGCGCTGCGCCGCCTGCGCCGCTTCGCCCGCGAAGGCGCCGCCGACGAGCTCGACATCGACGCGACGATCGAAGGCACCGCCAAGCAGGGCTGGCTCGATGTCCGCATGCGCCCGGAGCGGCACAATGCGGTGAAGCTGCTGCTGTTCCTCGATGTCGGCGGCTCGATGGATCCCTTCATCAAGCTCTGCGAGGAGCTGTTCTCCGCTGCGACGAGCGAGTTCAAGAACCTCGAGTTCTTCTATTTCCACAACTGCCTGTACGAAGGCGTGTGGAAGGACAATCGCCGCCGCTTCCAGGAGCGCACGCCCACCTGGGACATCCTCCACAAATATGGCCACGACTATAAGCTGATCTTCGTCGGCGATGCCTCGATGAGCGCGTACGAGATCACCCATCCCGGCGGCTCGGTCGAGCATTTCAACGAGGAAGCGGGTGCGGCCTGGATGCAGCGCGCGCTCAACACCTATCCCGCCGCGGTGTGGATCAACCCGATCCCGCGCGAGCAATGGGGCTATACCCAGTCGGTGAAGATCATCCGCGAGCTGATGAGCGAGCGCATGTACCCGCTCACCCTGGGCGGCCTGGACGAGGCGATGCGCGAGCTCAGCCGCAAGCGCTAGGGCTTCTTCTCCTCGCCCGCGTCCTTCGAGTTCTTGACGATCCGCCGCGCGATCTCGCCGGACTGCTTGATCGAATTGACGTCCGCGCGGCTCTTGTAGAGCCCCTGGAGGAAGCCCTGGTCGAGCGCGGTCAGTTCGGGATCGCTGAACGTAGAGCCCTGGTCGAACAGCGTGATGATCGAGTCGACGGCGCTGCCGTCCCGCGGCGGCCGCGCGCCGGCCAGCGTGCGCATCGCCAGATAGTCCGCGATCTGCACCACCGACTTGCCGATCACTGCCTTGTCGTCGATCACCACGATCGACTTCACCGTCACCTGCTGGGTGCCCATAGTGATGGCCGAGGCGCTGAACCGCTCGACATATTTGATGCCGTCATCATTGCCGCCGACCTGGTTGCCCAGCTCGTCGCGCACCTCGATCGTGCTCCACGCGTGCACCGGGCCGTCGCGCAGCGCCTTGCGCAGATCGACCATCTTGAGGTTGCCGAAGAAGCCCGGGAAGCGCTTGTGCAACGCCTTCACGAAATCATCCGCGTCATGGGCGACCATCAGCGCGATATTGGGCCGGCAGCCGGCCTCGCCCACCGTGGCGCCGGCATCGAGCGCCACGGCCCGCAACCGCGCTTCGATCGCCTTGGCGGCATCGGGGCCGAGCCCGGCCACGATCGGGCAGACCGGTTCGGCGAAGCGGGCAAGCTGGCCTTCCACGCTCGAGCTGATCTGGCGGACGAAGCGCTTGGCCGCCTTGGGCGGCACGCCCTTGGCGCCGACCACGACGATATCGCTGTCGTCCTTCGGCTTTTGCTGCGCCGGCTTGTCCTGGGCAAGCGCCGGACCGGCAAGCAGGGCAAGCGCCAGAAGGGCAATCCGCATCAATGCTGCTTCCCACCAACCATGGTCCTGGAGATACGATAGGCCTGATCCGATCCCTGCTCATAGGGATTTCGCATCCGGTAGAGGCCGGCGAGCAGCCCGATGTCCATGTCGGTGATCTCGGCGGGCGGCGGCGCGACATTGGGATCGAACAGCGACAGGATCGATGCCGAGGCGATCGACCCCTTGGCGGGTGGCCGCGCGCCGACCAGCGTCCGCATCACGACATAGTCGCCCAACTGACGCACCGATTTACCCAGCGCGACATGGCGGTCCATCACCACCACCGCATTGATCGTCACCGCCTGGGTCTCGCCCTCCATCACCGGCGGATAATCGGGATCGTCATTGCCGGTGGAGAGATGGCCGACCTCGTCACGGGTCACCACCAGGCGCCAGGCATGGATCGGCCCCGCCGCGAAGGCATCGCGCAGGGCATTGTCGTCCAGGTTGGTGAAGGCCGCATTGCCCTGCTTGCGCATCGTCTCGAGCAGCGAATCGGCATTGTCGGCGAACACGATCATCAGGTTCGGCTCGCACTTGTCCTTGCCCATGCGGACCGATGCCGCCGCGCCGACGATCCGCACGCGGTCCTCGATCGCGCCCTTGAACCGCGCCGGCAGGCCCAGCACCAGCGGGCAGACGGGATCGACGAAGCGCGCCAGCTGCCCGTCCTCGGTGTCGAGCACCTGGCGGATATAGCGCTGTGCCTTCTTGATCGGCGGCTGCGCCTTGCCGGTGACGACGATGCCCCCGTCCTGGGCGGGCGGCCTGGGGCTGGTGGCGCCATCCTGCGCGTGCGCAACCGGCATGGCGGCGAAGGCGGAAAGCAGGACAAGCGAATTCAGGCAGCAGCGCATGCGCATAACGATCGATCCCCTCACATTCTTCGGGACCCCGCATGCGCCGTCTTCTTGGAGTCGGTCGACTGCCCGATGGAAACCAAGGCGTATCGCGCCCTGTCGCCGCTGTCCATCGAGCGCGACCGCGATACCGCTAGTTGGGCTTCTTCTCCGCCGTGGCCTTGTCGCGGTCCTGCAGGATCTGGTCCGCGATGGTGCCGATCTGGCTCCCGCTCCTGCCATTGGCCTGCATCTCGTAGACGCCCTTCAGGAAGCTGCGATCGACCTCGGTCAGGCCTTCCGGGGCGTCCCCCCCGGCATCGAAGAGCGAAAGGATCGTGTCGAGCCTGGTGCTCGCCTTTGGCGGCCGCGCACCGGCCAGGGTGCGCATCGCGACATAATCGGCGATCTGCCCGACCGACTTGTTGTCGACCGCATTGGCGTCGAGCACCACCACCGCGCCAAAGGTCGCCTGCTGCGTCGAAAGCGAAATGCGCGAAGGCTGGGCGACGCCGTTGAAGCTGCGCGGCCCATTGCTCTCGAGCGCGCGGCGACCGTCCTGGTCGAGCTCCTCGGCTACCCGCCAGGCGCGCACGGGTCCTTCGTCGAGCGCCGTGCGCTTGTCGTCATAGGCGAGGTCGTCGAAGAAGCCGTGATATTTCTGGCGCAGCTCGGCGATGAACTTGCTGGCATCCGCCGCAACGATCACGAAGATGTTCGGATTGCATTTCTCGTCGCGATCGACCCGCGCGCCTGCTTCGGTGGAAACCTCCATAAACCGCTTGGCGACGGCCTTGGCATAGGCCGGCGGAAGCCCGAGCACGACCGGGCACACCGGATCCTCGAAGCGCGAGAGCTGTTCCTTGGTCGTGGTCATAACCTGACGGACAAAGGTCCGCGTTTCCTTGCGGGGGCCCTGCTTGCGGCCCTCGACGACGATGCCGGAACTATGGCCGCCGGCGGGCGCGTCCTGCGCCTGGGCAGGCATCGCCGCCAGCCCCGCCAGCACGAAAGTCAGCCCCGTAACCATCTTGTGCATCGGTCGATTCCCCATATTCCGCCGGACCTTCGCCGGGGCGCCGGCGAAAGTCCACGGGGCAACGAAGCCGATTTTACGGGGATCAGAGGCGATCGACCGCCCGGTGCAGGCGCCGAAGGATCGCGCCGTCATTCGCCTGGCCATTGGCCGCTTCGCTGGCCAGCGCCATCAGGCGGATCGCGCCGAAGCTCGCCGAAAGGCCCTTGAGCCGCAGTGCGGCCGCGGCCCAGCCATCCGGATTGTCAGCGGACTTCATCGCTTCGAGGCACCGCTGCACCCCGTCGAGAAACGCTTCGCGCAGTTCTGCGATTAGCGCGGGCTCGTCACCCACTGCCGCCGCGAGAGTCGCATCGATTGCACCCGGATCATACGCCATGGTTCAGGGCCATAGCCGAACGAGCGTTAACGCCCCGTTTCCTTGTCGCTGTTGGACCGGCGCCGAAATGTGGTAAATGCGCGTCATGATTGGGGGAAAACCTGCCGAACCGCTGCCCGCGCATAATGACGCGGAAGAGCTGGTCCTGTCCGAAACCGCCGCAGCAGTGGCTGCGCCGGCGGAGTCCGAAGCCTGGTACGAGGCTGCGGAAGAAGAGGACACGCCCCGGCGCGCCGGCTGGGTGCTGCCCGTGCTTGCGATCGTCGCTGTCCTGGGCTGGCTCGGCGCGATGGGCTGGCTGCTCCGCGGCGCCTTTGCCGCCCCCATGGCGCCTGCCGCGCTGGTCCAGCTGATCGCCGCGCTCTGCGTCCCCCCTGCCCTGATCGGCATCCTCTACCTCCTCGCCCTGCGCACGAGCCGGGCCGAGGCCCATCGCTTCGGCGCCACGGCGCGGGCGATGCGCGCCGAGGCGGCAAGCCTGGAGCGCGTGGTCGCCACCCTCTCGCGCAAGATCGAGGAGAACCGCGCCGCGCTTGCCGAGCAGACCAACATCCTGATCGCCATGGGCGAGCGTGCCTCGGAGAAGCTCGAAAGCGCCGCGGGCAGCGCCGCCCAGCATGCCCGCTCGATCGACGCCAGCACCCGCCATTTCGGCGAGGCCACCGCCGATGCCGAGCATCGCGTAGCCGTGGTGCTCTCCTCGCTGCCCAAGGCGCATGAGGAAATGCGTGGCCTGTCCGATCGGGTCGATGCCGCCGGGCTGCTCGCCAGCGAGCGTGCCGCCGCGCTCGATACCCAGCTCTCCGCGCTCGCCGAGCGCGGCCGCGAGGCCGACCAGATCGCGGGGGGCGCCGCCGATCGCCTCGCCGCGCACATCGCCCGCATGGAAGCGACCAGTGAGACCGCCAGTGCCCGGCTCGAACAGGTCACCGGTGAGATGTCGACCCAGGTCGATGCCGTGCTCGATCGCGCCGCCAATGCCGTGGACGAGGCACGCAAGGGCATCGCTACCCAGGGCGAGGCGATCCTCGCCATGCTCTCCGCCAACCAGGCCGCGCTCGACCGCGCGGGCCGCGACAGTGCCGAGGCGATGGGCGCCCGCATGGCGTCGATCGAGGAAGCGATCGGCCGCATCGGCAATCGCCTTTCGGAGGAACAGGGCCGCGGCGACAAGCTGTTCGAGGGGCTGGCGAGCGGCGTCGATCGGCTCGACCGCGCGATGGACGACCTGCATGTCGCGGGCACCGAGCGCACGCGTAACCTTGCCGCCTCGATGAGCGCGCTCCACGGCTCGGTCGAGGCGATGACGATCGCGCTGACCGTCGGCGACGAGACCGCCCAGAAGGTGATCGGCACCTCCGAGGAGCTGCTCACCGCGCTCGATGCCTCCGCCCGTGAGATCGACGAGACCTTGCCCGAGGCACTGGCGCGTCTCGATGCCCGGATCCTGGCGAGCCGCCAGGTCGTTGCCGCCTCCAAGCCCGAGCTGCTCGCGCTGGTCACCGCCGCGGAGAGCACGCACGACGCGATCGAGGCCATCGCCGACGTGGTCGGCCAGCAGCGCGATACGCTCGCCAAGACCCAGGCCTCGCTGCTCGAAACGCTGGCGACCGGCGGCGAGCAGGCCGAGCAGCTCAGCGCGATCGTGGATGAGACCATCGCCACCACCCGCCGCTTCGCCGAAAGCGCCGCGCCGCAGCTGGTCGATGCGCTGCTCAGTGTCCGCGAGACCTCGAGTGCCGCTGCCGGCCATGCCCGCGAGGCACTGTCGGCCATCGTCCCGCATGCCGAGCGGGCGATCGAGGAAGCCGCGGGCGATGCGCTGCGCCGGGCGGTCGATGCTTCGATCCGCCGCCAGCTCACCGACCTTGCCGAGACGACCGAGGCGGCCGTGGTCGCCGCCACCCGCGCGTCGGAGCGCCTGACCCAGCAGATGGTGGCGCTGGCGGACACCACCGCCCAGGTCGAGGCGCGCATCGCCGAGGGCCGCAAGGAGCGCGAAGAGTCGGACAGCGACAATTTCGCGCGCCGCGTCTCGCTGCTGATCGAAGCGCTCAACTCGGCGTCGATCGACATCACCAAGGCATTTTCGGCCGATGTCACCGACAGCGCCTGGGCCGCCTATCTCAAGGGCGATCGCGGTGTCTTCACGCGCCGTGCGGTGCGCCTGCTCGATCCCTCGGATACCCGCGAAATCCACCGGATCTACGAGGATGACGAGGGTTTCCGCGACAACGTCAACCGCTACATCCACGATTTCGAATCCATGCTCCGCCAGATTCTGGCCCTGCGCGACGGCTCGTCGATGAGCGTGACCCTGCTCTCCTCCGACATGGGCAAGCTGTACGTCGCGCTGGCCCAGGCGATCGAGCGCCTGCGGACCTAGTCACGCCGTTCATGCCACTCCTGTTCCCCGGCGAAGGCCGGGGCCCAGTCTCGACGAACCTGGCGGCGGCGGTCGAACCTCTCGACCTACATGGCAACCGGGCCCCGGCCTTCGCCGGGGAACGGGCTTGGCTGGAGCCCGTCGCTTGTCTTGCAATGTAGGATTTCGCCTGCTTGGCTCCCGCGGCCCGGCGCTTGCTTGCCGCTCTTTGGCCTGTAGGGAAAATAGGATCACGCCCACGCAATATCCTTGCGAGATGCGCTGCGTTCCCGTTGATAAGGTCAAAATTCCGGCGGCGAGAACCCGCTCCTGGCCTGTACTTCGTGTACTTTCGCGAGACGCCAACCGCCGGCTGTAGGAAGTGCTACGAGGCCTTTTCGGGGTGCATATGCGCCCACCAGTCGAGCATCTCGGTGGTCACCCAGCCATTGACGTAATTGAGGTAGAACAGCCCGAACAGGATCGTCGCGACGATCGTGGTGCGCAAGGCAATGCGCCTCACGTTGAACTCATGCGGCGCGCTCGGCGCCTGGCCGGGAACCAGTTCCACGCCTGCCTCCTCGCTCGTCTTCACGCCGAACGGCAGGACGAGGAACACCGAGAAGGCCCAGAACAGGAAATAGATGGCGAGCGCGGACTTCCAGGGCATGGGATGGTGATAGGGCGGCCAATCTGGAAGCGGAAGCCTTCATCGTCATCCCGGCTTTCGACGGGATGACGGCCAATACCGCTATTGCTCGATGATCAGCACGTCCACCACGGGCTTCTTGCCGGTGAAGCGCACCGCAGCGCGGCGCACCGCGAGCCGCACCGACTCGCGCAGCTTCTCGACATCACCCTTGCCGTCCTTCTTCACGGCTTCGCGCGCAGCGTCGGACGCCTCGGCGATGAAGTCCTCGCGGTCTTCCTCCACCGGAATGCCCTGAAGGCGGATCTGCGGCTCGCCGGCGAGCTTGCCGTTGCGGATAGCCACCGCGGCGCTGATCTGGCCGTAGAGCGCCACCCGTCGGCGTTCGTTGATCGTGGTGCCGTCCGCCGGCAGGATGATGTCGCCGTCCAGCACCAGGCGCCCGACCGGCGCCTCGCCGATCTTGGACGGCCCGTCCGGCGCGAGGCGGATGATGTCGCCATTCACCTGGCGGATCGACTTGGGCACGCCCTGCTCCAGCGCGAAGCGGGCCTGCTCGTACATGTGACGCACCTCGCCATGCACCGGCACGACGATCTCGGGGCGGATCCACTTGTACATCGCCGCCAGCTCGGGGCGACCCGGATGGCCGGATACGTGGATGAAGGCCTGGCGGTCGGTGATCAGCTCGACGCCCTTGGCGGCCAGCGTGTTCATGATCCGCCCGATCGCGATCTCGTTGCCCGGGATCTGGCGCGAGGAGAAGACGACGGTGTCGCCCTCGGTTACCTTGAGGACATGGCTGCCCTCGGCGATGCGGTTGAGTGCGGCGCGGGGCTCGCCCTGCCCGCCCGTGGCGACGATCAGCACCTTGTGCGGCGGCAGGTCCATCGCCGCTTCGAAGTCGATCGTGTCGGGGAAGTCGCGCAGATAGCCGGTCGACTTCGCGACACGCAGGATGCGGTCGAGCGAGCGCCCGGCGACGCAGAGCTCGCGCCCGGTATCGCGGGCCACTTCACCCAGCGTCTGCAGGCGTGCGGCGTTCGAAGCGAAGGTAGTGACCAGCACCCGGCCCTTGGCCGCGCCGATCACCTGATCGAGGCCCTCGCGCACCGCGCCTTCGGAACCCGAGGCCTCGGGGTTGAACACATTGGTGCTGTCGCAGACCAGCGCGAGCACGCCCTTGTCGCCGATCGCGGTCAGCTCCGCCGCGGTCGAGGCGCCGCCCAGCGATGGGCTCTCATCGAGCTTCCAGTCACCGGTGTGGAAGACGCTGCCGTACGGCGTCTCGATCAGCACGGCATTGCCCTCCGGGATCGAATGGGCCAGCGGGGTGTAGGTGATGCGGAACGGGCCGAGGTTGAACGGACCTTCCTCGTTTACGACGTTGAGCTCGACCTTCTCCTCGATACCCTCTTCCTCGAGCTTGCCGTGGATCAGGCCCGCGGTGAACGGGGTGGCATAGAGCGGCACGCCCAACTCGCCGGCGAGATACGGCAGTGCGCCGATATGGTCTTCATGGCCATGGGTGAGCACGATGCCGAGCAGATCATCGAGCCGCTCCTCGATGAACTGCAGGTCGGGCAGGATCACGTCGATGCCCGGATAGTTGGCATCGCCAAAGGTGATGCCGCAATCGACCATCAGCCACTTGCCCTGGCAGCCATAGAGATTGACGTTCATGCCGATCTCGCCCGAGCCGCCGAGCGCGAGGAAGAGGAGTTCTTTTTCAGGGGTCACTTGATTTCCTCGGTCAACGGCTGCGTTCCCACAGCATCGCCAACCCTTGAATGGTCAGATCGGGTTCGATCACATCGAATATGGGGGTGTGCTTCTCGAAAAGCACGGCCAGGCCGCCGGTTGCGATAACTTTGACCGGGCGGCCGATCTCGGCCTTCATCCGCGCGACCAGTCCCTCGATCATCGCGACATAGCCCCAATAGATGCCGATATGCATCTGGTCGACGGTGTTGCGGCCGATGACACTGGTTGTGGCCGGCGCGGTGATCGCGATGCGCGGCAGCTTGGCGGCTGCGGTCACCAGCGCGTCGAGCGACAGGTTGATGCCGGGGGCGATGATCCCGCCCTTGTACGCGCCGCGATAGTCGACCACCTCGAAGGTGGTGGCGGTGCCGAAGTCGATGATGATGAGGTCGCCGGGATGGCGGGCATGGCCCGCGATCATGTTGAGCGCGCGGTCCGCACCCAGGCCCTGCGGCTCCTCGACATCGAGCGGGAAGCCCCATTCGGCCTTGCCCTGCCCGGCGATCACCGCGTCGGTCTTGAAGTATTTGCTGCTCAGCACCTGGAGGTTGTGCAGCGCCCGCGGCACCACCGTGCCGATGATCACGCTGGTCACGTCGGCGCGGTCATAGCCCTCAAGGTTGAGGAGCTGGCTGAGCCACACCGCATATTCGTCCGCCGTGCGGCGCGGGTCGGTAGCGATGCGCCAGCGCGCGCGCACTTCCTGGCCCTCCAGCAGGGCGAAGACGACATTGGTGTTGCCGGCGTCGATGGCTAGCAGCATTTCCGGGCCTCTCAGAGCAGGAACACGTCTGCGGCGTGAATGACATGGCTGGTGCCATCGGCCAAGCGCAGGATGAGCGCACCCTCGCCATCAAGGCCACCGAACAGCCCGTCGATGCTCGATCCGTCGGCAAGCCGGGCGGTCAGCGCCGTGTCGATGGGGTGCGCCCGGCCAAGCCAGCGTTCGCGCACGGGGGCGATACCCTCACGCCAGCGGGAAACCCAGCGAGCGAAGCTTTCGGCGAGGGTTTCGGCGAAGATCTGGGGATCAGGCGCCGGGCCAAGCGCGGCAAAACTGGTGGTGGCGCGGTCCAGCCCCTCGGGATGATGCGCCAGATTGACCCCGAAGCCCAGGATCACCGCATCCCCCACCCGCTCGAGCAGGATGCCGGAGAGCTTGGCGCCGTTCACCAGCAGGTCGTTCGGCCATTTGAGCATCGGCTCGACGCCGAACACCCGCGCCGTCTCGTCGAGCGCAACGGCAGCCACCAGCGCCAGCGTCGCAGGGCTGGGCTCCCCCGCCCGCGTGCGCACCAGCGTGGAGACATAGAGATTGCCGAGCGGCGACTGCCAGGCACGGCCTTGTCGGCCCTTGCCCGCGGTCTGCCGCTCGGCTCTCAGCCACAGGCCCTCGCTCGCCCCGCTGCGGGCGAGCTCGGCCATGTCGGCATTGGTGGATCCCGTCTCGGCGACGGTCCGTACGGTGGCGATCAGAACAGCGCCTTCGCAGCGGCGCCGGTCCACACCTCGAGATAGCCGAGCAGCGGCCAGCCCAGCGGCGAGATCACCACCGCCGAGAGCACGAGCAGCGCCCCCTCGATCGGATCGGTGCGGCCCGGGAAGGCCGGCGCCGGCTCGTCGAAGTACATCACCTTGACGACGCGGAGATAGTAATAGGCACCGATCGTCGAGGCCGCGGCGGCAACCGCAGCGAAGACGTACAGGCCCGCATGCACCGCAGCCAGGAACACCTGCAGCTTCGAGAAGAAGCCGAGCAGCGGCGGGATGCCGGCGAGGCTGAACATGAAGATCGCCATCGCCACTGCGAGACCCGGACGGGTCCGCGACATGCCGGCCAGGCTGTCGATGGTCTCGACCGGACGGCCCTCCGCATCGCGCATCTGCAGCACGATCAGGAAGCTGCCGACGGTCATCACGACGTAGATCGCCATGTAGTAGAGCACGCTCGACACGCCTGCTTCGCCACCGGCGGCGAGGCCGACCAGCGCGAAGCCGACATTGGCGATCGACGAATAGGCAAGCAGGCGCTTGATGTTGCTCTGGCGGATCGCCGCGACCGAGCCGAAGATGATCGAAGCTAGCGAAGCGAAGATCACGATCTGGCGCCAGTCGGCGATCGCCGGGCCCATCGCGTCGATGGCGACGCGGGTGGCAAGCGCCACCGCGGCAACCTTCGGCGCCGAAGCGAAGAAGGCCGTGACCGGGGTCGGCGCGCCTTCGTACACGTCCGGCGTCCACATGTGGAACGGCACGGCCGACATCTTGAAGGCGAGACCGGCGAAGACGAACACCAGGCCGAACAGCAGACCGGTCTTCTGATCACCCGAGGCATAGGCGTCGGCGATGCCCGAGAACAAAGTGGTGCCCGAGAAGCCGTACACCAGGCTGATGCCGTAGAGCAGGATGCCCGAAGCGAGCGCGCCCAGCACGAAATACTTCAGGCCTGCTTCCGCCGAACGCGCGTCGCGGCGCATGAAGCTGGCAAGGATGTACGAAGCAAGGCTCATCAGCTCGAGGCCGACATAGAGCGACATCAGGTCGCCCGCCGAAACCATCATGCCCATGCCGGCGGCCGAGAGCAGGATCAGCACCGGATATTCCGGACGCAGATCGTCACCCGAGGTCTGCTGGAAGAAGCGCGGCGCGATCAGGATCGAGACGCCGGCGGCCAGGAAGATCAGCGCCTTGGAGAAGGCAGCGAACATGTCCGCGCGATAGAGACCGCCAAAGGCTTCGCCCCCGGCCGAAGCCGGGCCGGCCAGCGCGATGCCCGCGCCGATCAGCACGGCGATCGAGGCCCAGCTGACCAGTTTGGTCGACTGGTGGCCGCCCCAGGCCGCCACCAGCATCAGGGCGATGGCCCCCAGGCTGAGCACGAGCTCAGGAAGGGCCATCATCAGTTGCAGCGAATAGTTCATCAGTGCGCCTCCCCGTGCGCAGCAGGGGCAGCGGCGTGTTCGCCATGTTCAGCAGCGGCAGGCGCGGGCTTGCCGGCAGTCGGAGCCGAGTCACCGGCAGGCGCGGCACGCTCGAGGCGGGCAACCAGCTTCTCCACGTCGCCGCGCATCGGCTTCATGAAGCTCTCCGGATAGACACCCATCCAGAGGGTCACCGCAGCCAGCGCGCCAAGCATCGCGAACTCGCGCAGGTCGAGATCCCGCATCGCCTTCACATCGTCCTTGGTCAGGTCGCCAAAGGCGACGCGACGGTAGAGGTACAGCATGTATGCCGCGCCCAGGATGATGCCGGTGGTGCCGAGCAGCGCGTAGAGCGTCGAGACCTGGTACAGGCCGGCAAGGCTCAGGAATTCGCCGATGAAGTTGCTGGTGCCCGGCAGGCCGACAGAGGCCATGGTGAACAGCAGGAACAGCACGGCGTAGCGCGGCATGTTGATCGCGAGGCCGCCGTAGCGGTCGATCTCGCGGGTGTGCAGGCGATCGTAGATCACGCCGACGCAGAGGAAGAGCGCGCCCGAGACCACACCGTGGCCGAGCATCACCATCATCGCGCCCTCGATACCCTGCGCGTTGAGCGCGAACAGGCCGAAGGTCACGATCGCCATGTGGGCGACCGACGAATAGGCGATCAGCTTCTTCATGTCGCTCTGCACGAGCGCGACCAGCGAGGTGTAGACCACTGCCACGGCCGAGAGCGCGAACACCAGCCAGATGAACTGGGCGGACGCTTCCGGGAACATCGGCAGCGAGAAGCGCAGGAAGCCGTATCCGCCGAGCTTCAGCAGCACGCCCGCCAGGATGACCGAACCTGCGGTCGGCGCCTGGACGTGCGCGTCGGGAAGCCAGGTGTGGACGGGCCACATCGGCATCTTCACCGCGAACGAGGCGAAGAAGGCCAGCCATAGCCATGTCTGCACATGCGCCGGGAAGTCATGCTGCATCAGCGCCGGGATCGACGTCGTGCCGGTGGTCAGGATCATGTAGATGATCGCGATCAGCATCAGCAGCGAGCCGAGCAGCGTGTACAGGAAGAACTTGTACGACGCGTAGATGCGGTTGGCGCCGCCCCAGATGCCGATGATCAGGAACATCGGGATCAGGCCGCCTTCGAAGAAGACGTAGAACAGCATCAGGTCCTGCGCCGCGAAGGTGCCGATCATCAGCACCTCGGTGGCGAGGAACGCAGCCATATATTCCGGCACGCGCTTGGTGACTGAGAGCCAGCTCGCCCCGATGCAGATCGGCATCAGGAACACCGAGAGTGCGATCAGCAGCAGCGCGAAGCCATCGATGCCCAGCGCCCAGGCGAACTCGGCCTGGCCGATGCCGAACAGGCGGACATGCTCGACGAACTGCCACTGGGCAGCGCCCTCGCCGGTCTGGAAGTTGGCCCAGAGCAGGATGCCGAGCGCCAGGTCCACGAAGGTGGCGGCGAGCGCCAGCCAGCGTGCGCCCTGCGCGTTGAGGAACAGGCAGGCGACCGCGGCAATCGCGGGCACCGCCAGCATGACGGTTAGGATCGGGAAGCCGCTCATCGCGCGATCACCCAGGTCAGTGCGGCAGTGAGGCCGATCAGCATGATGAAGGCATAGGCGTAGACATATCCGGATTGCAGCTTGGAAGCGCCGACGCTGCCGAGCTGGACGACCGCAGCGGCGCCATTCGGGCCGAACCGGTCGATCGTGGCTTCGTCACCCTTCTTCCAGAACTGGCGACCGATCCAGAAGGCCGGGCGCACGAACAGGAAGTTGTAGAGCTCGTCGAAATACCACTTGTTGAGCGAGAAGAGGTATAGCGGGCGGAACGCCTCGGCGAACTTCGCGGGGAAGCCCGGCGACACGATATACGCGCCATACGCAATGGCCAAGCCGCTCAGCATCGCGATCGTCGCGCTGAGCTTCACCCACACCGGCACCTCGTGCATCGCGTGCATCAGATGCTCGTTGAAGGCGATGGCGCCGTGCCAGTAGGTCTCACCCGCCGTCGGCTCGATGAACGCGCCGTGGAAGATGAAGCCCGCGGCGATCGCGCCGACGGTAAGCACCAGCAGCGGGATCAGCATGACGATCGGGCTCTCATGCGGGTGATAGCCCGCCGTGCCGTCGCCGTGCGCGTGATCATGATGATGATCGTCGTGGCCATGCGCATCGTGAGCGTGCGCGTCATGGGCGTCGTGCGCATGATCGTCATGACCATGGCCGTGCGCGTCATGCACTGCGTGCTGGATATGCTCCGAACCGGCCCAGCGCGGCTTGCCATGGAAGGTCAGGAACACCAGGCGCCAGCTATAGAAGCTGGTGAGCAGCGCCACGAACACGCCCACCCAGAACACGCTGGTGTGGCCGGCGGCATAGCTCGCCTCGATGATCGCGTCCTTCGAGTGGAAGCCGGCGAAGCCGAATGCCACCGGGTTGCCGAACAGCGCCGGGATGCCCACGCCGGTGATCGCGAGCGTGCCCGCCATCATCGTCCAGTAGGTGACCGGGATCTTCTTCCACAGGCCGCCATAGAAGCGCATGTCCTGCTCGTGGTGCATCGCATGGATCACCGAGCCGGCGCCGAGGAACAGCAGCGCCTTGAAGAAGGCGTGCGTGAACAGATGGAACATCGCCGCGCCATAGGCACCGACGCCGGCAGCGAAGAACATGTAGCCCAGCTGCGAACAGGTCGAATAGGCGATCACGCGCTTGATGTCGGTCTGCGTCGTGCCGACGGTCGCGGCGAAGAAGCAGGTGGCGGCGCCGACGACGGTGACCACGGTCATCGCAACCGCGCTCTGCTCGAACAGCGGCGACATGCGGCAGACCATGAACACGCCGGCGGTCACCATGGTCGCGGCGTGGATCAGCGCCGACACCGGGGTCGGGCCTTCCATCGCGTCCGGAAGCCACGTGTGCAGGCCGAGCTGCGCCGACTTGCCCATCGCGCCGACGAACAGCAGCAGGCAGAGCACCGTCACGGTGTCGAAGCGAGCGCCGAGGAAGCCGATGGTCGAGCCGTGCATGTTCGGCGCAGCGGCGAGGATCGTCGGGATGTCGATCGTGCCGAACACCAGGAAGATGCCGAAGATGCCGAGCATAAAGCCCAGGTCGCCGACGCGGTTCACCACGAACGCCTTGATGGCGGCGGCATTCGCGCTCGGCTTGCGGAACCAGAAGCCGATCAGCAGGTAGGACGCGAGACCCACGCCTTCCCAGCCGAAGAACATCTGGACCAGGTTGTTGGCCGTCACGAGCATCAGCATCGCGAAGGTGAAGAGCGAGAGGTACGCGAAGAAGCGCGGCTGATCCGGCTCCTCCGACATATAGCCCCAGCTATAGAGGTGGACGAGCGCCGAGACGCTGGTCACCACCACGAGCATCACCGCGGTCAGGCTGTCGACGCGCAACGCCCAGTCGACCTGCATCGAGCCGCTGAGCATCCAGGTGAAGACCGGGGACACGCTCGGCTCGGCATTGCCGCCGAGATAGCTGATGAAGATCGGCCACGACAGGGCGCACGCCACGAAGAGCGAGCCCGTGGTGACGACCTTGGGGAAGGTCTTGCCGAAGGCCTTGTTCGAAAGCCCGGCAACGGCTGCCGCGAGGAGCGGCAGGAATACGATGAAATAGATCGCCGACATCAGCCCTTCATCCGATTGACGTCTTCGACCGAGATCGTGCCGCGGCCGCGGAAGTAGATAACGAGAATGGCGAGACCGATCGCGGCCTCACCGGCGGCGACGGTCAGCACGAACATCGCGAAGACCTGGCCGACCAGGTCGCCGAGCGCGTTCGAGAACGCCACGAGGTTCAGGTTCACGGACAGCAGGATCAGCTCGATCGCCATCAGGATGACGATGAGGTTCTTGCGGTTCATGAAGATGCCGAGCACGCCGAGCGTGAACAGGATCGCGCTGACGACGAGATAGTGCGTAAGGGTGATCACAGCTCGACCCCCTGCCCCACGGGTTGGTTCACGTTGCGGGTCGCGTCCTTGGCGCGGCGTTGGACCTGACGGCTGATCTTCTGCGGCTTGACGTCGGTGCGCGGACGCAGCGTCAGCACGATCGCGCCGATCATCGCGACGAGCAGCACCAGGCCGGCGCCTTCGAACACGAACAGGTAGCGGGAATAGAGGAGCTGGCCGATCGCCTCGATGTTGGGCACCTTGGCATCGATCGGCGCGATACGGCGGCCCAGCTGCAGCGTGCCGGCGCTATAGGCGCCCACCGCGATCAGGATCTCGGCGACCAGCGCGATGGCAAGCGCGAAGCCGACGGCCGCGTACTTCATCACACCCGCGCGCAGCTCCGCGAAGTCGATGTTGAGCATCATGACCACGAAGAGAAACAGCACGGCGACGGCGCCGACATAGACGATGACGAGCAGCATCGCGATGAACTCGGCATTGGCGAGCACCATCAGACCCGCAGCGTTGAAGAACGCCAGGATGAGCCACAGGACGGAATGGACCGGGTTGCGGGACAGGATGGTGAGAGCGCCGGAGACGCACACCACTGCCGCAAACAGGTAAAAGGCTAGAAGCTGGATCACGGAATCTAATGGCCCCTGTAGATTGGCGTGCGCTTAACGATACGGTGCATCGGCGGCAAGGTTCGCGGCGATGGCGCGCTCCCAGCGGTCACCGTTCGCGAGCAGCTTTTCCTTCTGATAGATCAGCTCCTCACGGGTTTCGGTGGCGAACTCGAAGTTCGGCCCTTCGACGATCGCATCGACCGGGCATGCTTCCTGGCAAAGGCCGCAATAGATGCACTTGGTCATGTCGATGTCGTAGCGCGTGGTGCGGCGGCTGCCGTCCTCGCGCGGCTCGGCTTCGATCGTGATCGCCAGCGCCGGGCACACCGCCTCGCACAGCTTGCACGCGATGCAGCGCTCTTCGCCATTGGGATAGCGACGCAGCGCATGCTCGCCGCGGAAGCGGGGCGAGAGCGGGTTCTTCTCATAGGGATAGTTGATGGTCGCCTTGGGCTTGAAGAAATACTTCAAGGTCAGGGCGTGCGCCTTCACGAACTCCCAGAGAGTCCAGGTCTTGATGAAATGGGCGACGGTGCTCATGCGGGCACTCCAACCCGGGTCAGCATGAGGTACCCGGAAACGAGGAAGACGAAGAGAAGCGACAGCGGCAGGAAGATCTTCCAGCCCAGGCGCATCAGCTGATCATAACGGTACCTGGGCACCGTGGCCTTGACCCAGCTGAACAGGAAGAAGCCGAAGCTGATCTTGAGCAGCAGCCAGATGATGCCCGGGATCCAGTAGAGGATCGGGAGATCCAGCGGCGGCAGATAACCACCCCAGAACAGCGTCGCGTTCAGCGCGCTCATCAGCAGCACGTTGCCGTACTCGCCCAGCCAGAACAGCGCGAAGGCCATCGACGAATATTCGGTCTGATAGCCCGCGACGAGCTCGCTCTCGGCCTCGGTAAGGTCGAATGGTGCGCGCTGGGTTTCGGCGAGCGACGAGATGAAGAACACCACGGCCATCGGGAACAGCAGCGGGTTCAGCGCATAGAAGTTGAAGATGCCGAGGACATGGCCCTTCTGATGCTCGACGATGTCGGTCATGTTGAAGGAACCGGTCCACAGCACGATCGAGATCAGCACGAAGCCGATCGAGACTTCGTAGCTCACCATCTGCGCAGCCGCGCGGATCGCCGAGTAGAACGGGTATTTCGAGTTCGAAGCCCAGCCGGCGAGGATGATGCCGTAGACGCCGAGCGACGAGGCCGCGAGCACGTAGAGCAGGCCGACATTGATGTTGGCCAGCACCACGCCGAACTGGAACGGCACCACCGCCCACACGATCAGCGCGACCGTGAAGGTGATGATCGGGCCGAGCAGGAAGAGCGTCTTGTTGGCGCCCGACGGAATAATCGTTTCCTGCAGGAAGACCTTGAGGCCGTCCGCGAACGACTGGAGCAGGCCGAGCGGGCCGACCACGTTCGGGCCGCGGCGCAGTGCCATGGCCGCCCAGATCTTGCGGTCGACATAGATGACCATCGCCACGGCCAGCATCAGCGGCAGCGCGATGACCAGGATGTCGATCAGCGTGGCGACGAACCACGCCAGGCCGAACGGGAGGCCGAGATAGGTAAACCAGGACGTCATTCTGCGGCCTCTGCGAAGTCTTCGCCGTGGATCAGTTCGGCCGAGCAGCGCTGCATGGTCGGCGAGGCACGGCAGATGGCGTTAGTGAGATAGAAATCGGCGACGGCATAGCCGACCGGGCCCGATGCCTTGGCGGCGAGCTTCGGCGGCGAGAACTCGTAGCCGGCAAGGCCTTCCTGGCCCAGCGCCGGAACTTCGCTCGCCATCTGGGCGCGCAGCTGCTCGAACGTATCGAACGGGAGCGTATGGCCCAGGCGATCCGAAAGCGCGCGCAGGATCGTCCAGTCCTCACGAGCGTCGCCCGGCGCGAACACGGCACGGTCGGCACGCTGCACGCGACCTTCCAGGTTCACATAGGTGCCCGGCTTCTCGGCATAGGTCGCACCCGGCAGGATGACGTCCGCATGATGCGCGCCATTGTCGCCGTGGTGGCCGACATAGACCTTGAAGCTGTCCTTGAAGCCTTCGAAGTTCACTTCGTCGGCGCCGAGGAAGAAGGCGAGCTTCGGCGCGGCGGCAACGATGTCCGCGATACCGCCCTTCTGGGCGTAGCCGAGCATCAGCCCGCCCATGCGCGCAGCGGCGGTGTGGACGACGTTGAAGCCGTTCCAGCCATCACGCTGGAAAGCCGAAGCCATGGCGAGCGTGGCGCCCTGCCCTTCCTTGAGCGCGGCCGGGCCGACGATCAGGACAGGCTTCTTCGCTGCGTCGATCGCCTCGGCGGCCGAAGCCGGCAGCTTGGCGAGAAGGCCCAAGTCGTTGCCCAGCCATTCGACCTTGTAGGTCAGGTCGGTCTCTTCGCCGATCGCGAAGACCTTCGCACCCTTCTTGATCGCCTTGCGGATGCGCGTGTTGATCAGCGGGGCTTCGAAACGCAGGTTCGAGCCGACCAGCAGGATCGCGTCCGCTTCCTCGATGCCGGCGATGGTCGTGTTGAACGCGACCGAGCCGAGGTTCGACACGTCATAGGACAGCCCGGTCTGGCGCCCTTCAAGCCGGTCCGAACCCAGCGCCTTCACCAGCGACTTGGCGGCGAACATCGTCTCGCAATCGACCAGGTCGCCGGCGATCGCGGCAACACTCGAGCCGGCGCCCTTGGCAGCAGCAGCAATCGCGTCGAACGCTTCGTCCCAGCTCGCTTCGACCAGCTTGCCGTCCTTGCGGACATAGGGCTTGTCGAGGCGGCGGCGAACCAGCGCGTCGACATGATAGCGGGTCTTGTCGTGCGCCCACTCCTCGTTGACGTCCTCGTTGATCCGCGGAAGCACGCGCATCACCTGACGACCACGGCTGTCGAGGCGGATGTTGGTGCCGACCGCGTCCATCACGTCGATCGAGAGGTTCTTCTTCAGCTCCCACGAGCGATACTCGAAGGCGACCGGCTTGTGGGTCAGCGCGCCGACCGGGCAGAGGTCGGCGACGTTGCCCGAGAGCTCGCTCTTGAACGCCTTCTCGAGATAGGTCGTGATCTGCATGTTCTCGCCGCGATAAATCGCGCCGATATCCTCCACGCCAGCCACTTCCTCGCCGAAGCGAACGCAGCGGGTGCACTGGATGCAGCGGGTCATGATCGTCTTGATGATCGGACCCATATACTTCTCAGTCACAGCGCGCTTGTTCTCGGTGTAGCGCGAGTGGCCGCGACCATAGGCGACCGACTGGTCCTGCAGGTCGCACTCGCCGCCCTGATCGCAGATCGGGCAGTCGAGCGGGTGATTGATCAGCAGGAACTCCATCACGCCTTCGCGTGCGGCCTTCACCATCGGCGAGTCCGTGCGGATTTCCTGGTTGTCGGCGGCGGGCAGCGCGCACGAAGCCTGGGGCTTGGGCGGCCCGGGCTTCACCTCGACGAGGCACATGCGGCAATTGCCGGCGATCGACAGGCGCTCATGATAGCAGAAGCGCGGAATTTCCTTGCCCGCGGCCTCGCAGGCCTGGAGCACGGTGGCGCCCGCAGGCACCTCCACTTCAATTCCGTCGACGGTTAGCTTTGGCATCTCAGCTATTTCCCTCGGACGCGGACAAGCCGCCGCGCGCCCTGAACAATGCTTCCGCGATCAGCCCGTGCAGGGTGACGCGATCGAAATTGACCTGGCGGCCATTCGCACAGGTCTGGAGCGTGGGCAGCAGCGCATCCGCGGCCGCGACTTCCTCGGGCGAATGCCACTGAGTGCGGAGCAGGCGATCGGCCGCAACCGGATCCTTCTCAGCGGCGCACTGGACGACCGCATAGGCAGCGTGCGTCGGCTGCTTCAGCCAGTCCGGCTGCGCGGCACCCGAAGCGGGGCCGGCATCGCGGAAGGTGCGCACATACAGCGCCTCGGCAAGCACGCCGCGCAGGTTCACACCCTGCGTGTTCACCTTCTTGCCGCGCGGCACGCACATGCGGGCACTGTCGAACAGGCCCATGAATGCCTTGCCCTCGGCCTCGGAACCGGGCTCGAGCCCGATCACCGCGGCGGCCTGGCGCTTTTCGCTGCGCGCGAGGCAGCCCATCAGCTCGATGGCATTCCGTTCGGCGTCGCGGTTCTTCCGCGCCTCGGCACCTCCGTCGCTCTGCGCATGCGCAGGCGCGACCGCGCCGAGGGCACAGCCCGCTGCAAGGATAAAGGCCAGTGCGGCCTTCACTCCGCGGCCTCCTGCATGCCGTTGCCAGCCTGGCGCTCGTTGATGCGGCGCTCGAGCTCGGGGCGGAAGTGCCGGATCAGACCCTGGATCGGCCACGCCGCTGCGTCGCCGAGCGCGCAGATCGTGTGGCCTTCCACCTGCTTGGTCACCTGCTGCAGCGTGTCGATCTCGCTGATATCGGCGTCGCCGGTGCGCAGGCGCTCCATCACGCGCCACATCCAGCCGGTGCCTTCGCGGCAGGGCGTGCACTGGCCGCAGCTCTCGTGCTTGTAGAAGTACGACAGGCGGCTGATCGCGCGGACGACGTCGGTCGACTTGTCCATGACGATGATCGCCGCGGTGCCGAGGCCGGAACCGAGGGCGCGCAGGCCGTCGAAGTCCATCGGGCAGTCCATGATCTGCGCTGCCGGAACCAGCGGCACAGAGGAACCGCCCGGGATCACCGCGAGCAGATTGTCCCAACCGCCACGGATACCGCCGCAATGCTTCTCGATCAGCTCGCGGAACGGGATCGACATGGCCTCTTCGACCACGCACGGCTTCTCGACATGACCCGAGATCTGGAAGAGCTTGGTGCCGCGGTTGTTCTCGTTGCCGAAGCTGGAGAACCACTCGGGGCCACGGCGAAGGATCGTCGGGACAACCGCGATCGACTCGACGTTGTTCACCGTGGTCGGGCAGCCATAGAGGCCCGCGCCCGCCGGGAACGGCGGCTTCAGGCGAGGCTGGCCCTTCTTGCCTTCGAGGCTCTCGAGCATCGCGGTCTCTTCGCCGCAGATGTACGCGCCGGCACCGCGGTGCACGAACACGTCGAAGTCATAGCCCGACTTGCACGCATTCTTGCCGAGCAGGCCGGCGTCATACGCTTCCTTCACGGCTGCGAAGAGCGTCTCGGCCTCGCGGATATACTCGCCGCGGATGTAGATATAGGCGGCACGGGCACGCATCGCGAAGCCGGCGATCAGCGCGCCTTCGATCAGCTTGTGCGGATCGTGGCGGATGATCTCGCGGTCCTTGCACGAGCCCGGCTCGGACTCGTCGGCGTTGATCACCAGGAAGTTCGGCCGATCCGGGCGCGGTTCCTTGGGCATGAAGCTCCACTTCATGCCGGTCGGGAAGCCCGCGCCGCCGCGGCCACGCAGGCCCGACGCCTTGATCTTGTCGATGATGGCGTCCTGGCCGATCGACATCAGATCCTTGGTCTTGTCCCAATCGCCGCGCTTCTGGGCAGCCGGCAGGTTCCACGGCTGGAAACCGTAGACATTGGTGAAGATGCGGTCCTTATCCGCGAGCATCTATCGACCCTTCCCCACCATGTTCTGAATGAAAATATATGCGAGCACGGCCAGGCCGAGCACGATCGCGATGCCGACCAGCTTGAACGCCAGCTTGAGCGCCCAGCCGAGCACAACGATGCCGCCGATGATCGCGAGGATGACGAAGACGAGGTTCTTGGTCTCCTGCTTCATCACCACTCACCCCGATAATCGTGGTTCGCGGTTTCCATCGCGGCCAGATTAGTCGGCGCGCCGAGCGGCTCGACCGTGTGGCGGCCGGGCTCCTGCGTACCGGGCTTGGGGCTCTCGCCCCTGGCCAACGCGTCGAGGATCGTCAGCGTGCGATCATAGGTGAGGTCTTCGAAGTTATCGTCGTTGATCTGCACCATCGGCGCCGAGGAGCAATTGCCCATGCACTCGACTTCAGTCAGCGTGAACAGGCCGTCCTCGGTGGTGTGACCCTTCTTGAGGCCACGCGCCTTGCACGCCGCCATCACGTCGTCCGAACCGCGCAGCATGCACGGCGTGGTGCCGCAGACCTGCACGTGGAAGCGGCCGACCGGCACCAGGTTGAACATGGTGTAGAAGGTCGCGACTTCGAACACGCGAATATACGGCATGTCGAGCTGCTTCGCGATGAACTCGATCACCGGGATCGGCAGCCAGCCCTGGGTATTGGTCTCGGCGCCAACCTGGCGCTGGGCGAGATCCAGATACGGGATGGTGCACGACATCTGCCGGCCCGCCGGATAGCGGCCCATGATCTCGCGTGCCTTCTCGGCATTCTCCGGCGTCCACTGGAAATTGCCCCAGCGCGCGCGGACCTCCGCTTCATCGGGGAGTTGGGGTGCGTCAGCCATTAACGAATGAACTCCACGCGATCGACCTTGCCGTCGGCAAAGGAATAGATCGACATAACTTCGAACGGATCGCTCTCGGGCGACCGCGCGACCTTCTCGTGCAGGACGACGGTGTCGCCCAGCGCATAGCTGGTCAGGATCTCGGCGCGGTTCTGCGGGAACTCGGCGAACATCGCCTTCAGTCCCGAGCGCACGCCTTCCTTGCCTTCGCGCAGCACCGCGCCGCGATAGCCCGCCTCGCAGGCACCGTCGGTCATCAGCTCGACATAGGCGTCGGCGTCCTGCGCATTGTAGTGCGCGATCATCTGATGGGTGATCGCAATGCGGTCGGCGCTCACCGGTCGCACTCCCCGAACACGATGTCGAGCGCACCCAGGATGGCGGTAATGTCGGCGAGCATGTGGCCCTTCGACATGAAGTCCATCGCCTGGAGGTGGCTGAATGCGGTCGGGCGGATCTTGCAGCGATACGGCTTGTTGGTGCCGTCCGAGACCAGATACACGCCGAACTCGCCCTTCGGGCTCTCCGTTGCGACATACACTTCGCCGGCAGGTACGTGATAGCCTTCGGTGAAGAGCTTGAAGTGGTGGATCAGCGCTTCCATCGACTGCTTCATCTCACCGCGACGGGGCGGCGCGACCTTGCGATCGAGGGTGAGCACGGGGCCTTCCGGCATCTGCTGGAGGCACTGCTTCATGATGCGCGCGGACTGGTAGACTTCCTCGACGCGGACCATGAACCGGTCATAGCAGTCGCCGCGGGTACCGACCGGCACTTCGAAGTCCATGCGGTCGTACACGTCATAGGGCTGCGACTTGCGCAGGTCCCACGGAATGCCCGCGCCGCGGATCATCGGGCCCGAGAAGCCCCAGCCCACCGCGTCCTCGCGGCTCACCACCGCGATGTCGACGTTGCGCTGCAGGAAGATGCGGTTCTCCGCGACCAGGCTGATCGCGTCACCGAACAGGCGCGGCAGGCGCGTGTCGAGCCATTCCGCGATGTCGGTCAGCAGCTTGAGCGGCACGTCCTGACGGACGCCGCCCACGCGGAAATAGTTCGAGTGCATGCGCGCGCCCGAAGCACGCTCGAAGAAGTTCAGGCAGTCCTCGCGGATCTCGAACATCCACAGGTTCGGCGTCATCGCGCCAACGTCCATCACGTGCGAACCGAGGTTCAGCATGTGATTGCAGATGCGGGTCAGCTCGGCGAAGAACACGCGGAGGTACTGGCCGCGCAGCGGAACCTCGAGGTCGAGCAGCTTCTCGACCGCCAGCACATAGCTGTATTCCATGCCCAGCGGCGAGCAGTAATCGAGGCGATCGAAATACGGCAGCGCCTGGGTGTAGGTCTTGTACTCGATCAGCTTCTCGGTGCCGCGGTGAAGCAGACCGACGTGCGGATCGACGCGCTCGATGATCTCGCCGTCCAGCTCGGTCACCAGGCGCAGCACGCCGTGGGCCGCCGGGTGCTGCGGGCCGAAGTTGATCGTGTAGTTCGCGATCTCCGTGTCGCCCTTCTCCGGCTTGCCGCCGTCGATGACGCCTTCGATCTCGTCGAGATAATCAGCCATTACGCTTCACCCTCCGGCGCCTTCTTGACGCGCGGCTTGCGGGGTTTCTTTTCGGCGGGCTCCGGGCCGGCCTCGGGACCCGACTTGCCCGCGCCGGTGTCGGCGGTGCTGTCGCTGGTCTTGGGCTTGGTCACCTTTGCCTTGGTCGGCTTGGCCGCAGGAGCCGGCTTGCGGATCTCGTCGGCGGTCAGCGGCGTCGGCGCGCCCTTGGCCTCGGGCTGCGGCGCAGCGGCCGGAGCAGGTGCCGGTGCGGGCTTGGCAGCCGGTGCAGGCGGCGGGGCCGGCGGCGTCGGCGCGACATATTTCTCGTCGCCGGGCAGGATGTACTCGGCGCCTTCCCACGGGCTCATGAAGTCGAAGGTACGGAAGTCCTGGGCCAGCGTGACGGGCTCATAGACCACGCGCTTCGCTTCTTCCGAATAGCGCAGCTCGACGAAGCCGGTCAGCGGGAAGTCCTTGCGCTGCGGATGGCCGACGAAACCATAGTCCGTCAGGATGCGGCGCAGGTCGGTGTTGCCCGAGAAGAGCACGCCGTACATGTCGTACACTTCGCGCTCGAGCCAGCCGGCGACCGGCCAGATACCCGTGACGGACGGAACCGGCTTATCCTCGTCGGTGATCGCCTTAACCTTGATGCGGTGGTTCCGCGTCAGGCTGAGCAGGCAATAGACCACTTCGAAACGCTCGGCGCGCTCCGGATAGTCGACACCGGCGATTTCCATGAGCTGCTGGAACTCGAGGCCGGGCGTATCACGCAGCAGCGTCATGCCCTCGACCACGCGGGCGCGGTCGAGCGTCAGGTTCACTTCGCCGACCTTGTCCTCGGCGTGCACCAGGATATCACCGAGCGCGGCCTTGGCCGCGTGGATCACGCCTTCGTTCGACGCATAGCGCGGCGCCACGGTCTTCACGGCGCTCATCGTTCGATCGTCCCGACGCGGCGGATCTTACGCTGCAGCTGCATGATGCCATACAGCAGCGCTTCGGCGGTCGGCGGGCAGCCCGGGACATAGATGTCCACCGGCACGATCCGGTCGCAGCCGCGCACGACGCTGTAGCTGTAGTGGTAATAGCCGCCGCCATTGGCGCAGCTGCCCATCGAGATGACGTACTTCGGCTCCGACATCTGGTCATAGACCTTGCGGAGGGCCGGAGCCATCTTGTTGCACAGCGTGCCGGCGACGATCATCACGTCCGACTGGCGCGGCGATGCGCGCGGCGCGGCACCGAAGCGCTCCATGTCGTAGCGCGGCATGTTGACGTGGATCATCTCGACCGCGCAGCAGGCGAGGCCGAAAGTCATCCACCACAGCGAACCGGTGCGGGCCCACTGGAACAGCTCCTCGGTCGACGTGACCAGGAAGCCCTTGTCGCCGATCTCGGCATTGATGTCGTTCAGGAAGCCGACGTCCGGGAGGGTTCCCGGCGGGGGCGGCGTCGTGGTGAGCTCTACTCCCATTCGAGCGCTCCCTTCTTCCAGGCGTAGACGAGGCCGAGCGTGAGCTCGGCGATGAAGATCATCATCGAGATCCAGGCGGTCCAGCCCAGCGAGAAGACCGAGACGGCCCACGGGTACAGGAACGCAGCTTCGAGATCGAAGATGATGAACAGGATGGCGACGAGGTAGAAGCGCACGTCGAACTGGCTGCGCGAATCCTCGAATGCGGGGAAGCCGCACTCATATTCGCTGAGCTTTGCTTCCGTCGGCTTGTGCGAGCCCGTCAGCCGGCTGACCAGCATGGGCAGGAACACGAAGGCGCTGGAAAGCGCGAGGGCGACCCCGAGGAACAACAGGATCGGCAGATATTGTGACAGGTCGACCAATGGCCTTCTCTTCTCGCGACTGCGGAATCTGACGGGGGCTTTAGGACGATGAGCCGAGTGCGGCAAGGGTTCTAACCCCTGAGAATCACTCGCAATAAGTCCACATGGGGCCCAAACGGAAAAACCCGGCAACGCGGCCGGGTAAATCCTTTGAAATGCGTTATTTTATAGGAGCGCTGCTCAGCGCAGCGCGCTGGCCACCAGCTTGTGCAGCTTCGAATGCAGGACGTCATTGGCGGCGAGATACTGGTTACGCTCGCGCGCCAGGTCCTGGCCACGGTAATCGGTTACGAACCCACCGGCTTCCTTCACCAGCAGCATGCCGGCAGCGACGTCCCAGGGCTTGAGGTCCGATTCCCAGAAGCCGTCGAAACGACCGGCGGCGACCCAGGCGAGATCGAGCGCGGCCGCGCCGAGCCGGCGAATCCCCGCCACTTCCGGCGCGACCGCACCGAAGATGCGGCTCCATTCGGCGAAATTGCCATGGCCCAGGAACGGGATACCCGTCGCGATCAGCGCTTCGTCGAGGTGACGGCGAGCCGAAACGCGAAGGCGCTGGTCCTGCAGCCAGGCGCCGCGGCCCTTTTCCGACCAGAAGCTCTCGTCGGTCAGCGGCTGGTAGATATAGGCGTGCGTCACCTCGGGCTTGCCCTGGGCGCCCCGCGGATCCTCGACCGCGATCGAGATGCAGAAATGCGGGATGCCGTGGAGGAAATTGCTGGTGCCGTCGAGCGGATCGATGATCCAGCGCGGCTTGTCCGGATCGCCGGCGATCTCGCCGCGCTCCTCGACCAGGAAGCCCCAGTCCGGACGCGCCTTCTGCAGCTCCTCGATCAGCGTGTCCTCGGCGCGCTTGTCGGCAATGCTGACGAAGTCGGCAGGGCCCTTGCGGCTGACCTGGAGGTGCTGGACCTCGTTGAAGTCGCGACGCAGGCGCGGGCCGGCCTTGCGGCAGGCGCGCTCCATGACGGTGATGAGGCCGGAATGGGCTACCAAGTCGAATTCCCTACAACAAACTTCCAAACGGCCCGGCGCAGGCGAAGCCTGTGCCGTCGGTCGAGCTCTGCTCGCCGGCCGGGCCGGCGGATCGGACGGATAGCGTGGCTACCCGCCTCGTCCGCTCGTCCTTAGTCCGCGCGGCGGACGTACGCCTGCTCGTACACATCGACGACGATGCGCGTGCCCGAGGCGATATGCGGCGGGACCATGATGCGCACGCCATTGTCGAGCACGGCCGGCTTGTACGACGACGAGGCCGTCTGACCCTTCACCACCGCATCGGCCTCGACGATCGTCGCTTCGATCGTGTCGGGCAGCTGCACGCTGATGGCTTCCTCGTCATAGAGCTCCATCACCACGTCCATGCCATCCTGCAGGAAGGCGGCCGCGTCGCCGAGCAGGTCGCGCGGCAGCGTGGTCTGGTCGTAGGTTTCCTTGTCCATGAAGACGAGCGTGTCGCCCTCCGGATACAGGAACTGGAAGTCCTTGGTATCGAGGCGCACGCGCTCGACCGTTTCCGCCGAGCGGAAGCGGACGTTGTTCTTGCGGCCGTCGCGAAGGTTCTTGAGCTCGACCTGCATGTACGCACCACCCTTGCCGGGCTGCGTGTGCTGGATCTTCACGGCACGCCAGATGCCGTTTTCATATTCAATGATGTTGCCGGGACGGATGTCCACGCCGCTGATCTTCATGGTCGAGACCTATGGAACTGAGAAAGAGCTGAGCGCGCGCCTTTAGCCGCGTGCGGCGTCTTCGGCAAGCCATCCCGCGCGGGTGAAAGCCGGGGCCTCGTGCCGCACGCTGTCCCTTTGCGGCGCGAGATACCGGCTTCCTGCCTGTTGACGGACTATCGATCGGCATCCCGCAGCAGCGGATAGGGATTTATGTTCTGGCCCTGCCACCAGCCCTCGCCCGGCTGCATCAACTTGATCTCGAAATGGAGATGCGGCGCCCCGCCCTGCGCGCTGCCGGTATTACCCACCGTGGCGATCCGCTCGCCCTGGCGTACCGCCTGCCTCTCGGCGACGAGATAGCTGTCGAGATGCGCGTAGTAATGGATCGTCGTTCGGTCTCGCGTGCGGACATAGATCGTGTGCCCGCCATTCACGCTCTCGAAGATCTTCTCGACCGTGCCCGAGGCGGCGGCGAGCACCGGTGTGCCCTGGGGTGCCATGATGTCGATCGCGTGATGCTCGCGGGCACCCCCACCCCGGCTCTGCCCCCAGGTGTCACTGAGCTGGCGCGCCGCGACGCCTTCCACCGGGATGATCAGCGCTACCGGGTCGCCATTGGCTGCAACGGGCTGTGCCGTCGGCTCCACTGCAGCCGATTGCGACACGGGCGCCGATGCTGGCTGGACGGTGATCCGGACCAGCGAGAGGAAGGCCAGCGCAAGCAGCAACAGCAGCGCACCCATCCCCCAGCCGATCCGTTTCGCCCAGACCAGCATCGCCTCTATTCCTGGAATACGGCTTTGGTGCCCGGCTTGACCATCAGCGCGAGCCGGGCCGCATCCCAATTGGTCAGGCGGATGCAGCCATGGCTTTCGGTGCGGCCGATCAGCTGCGGCTCGGGTGTGCCATGGATGCCGTAATGCTCCTTCGACAGGTCCAGCCATACCACCCCCACCGGGCCATTGGGTCCCGGCGGCAACATCGCCGGGTCACTACCCTTCCTCGCGTCCCAGAACAGCTTGGGATTGTAGTGGAACTTGGGGTTGGTGTCCGCCCCATAGATCTTCCAGGTGCCGATCGGGAGCGGATCATGTTCGCTGCCCATGGTCGCGTTGAACTGCGCTACTAGGCGATCCTGCTTGTCGAACACCTTGAGCACCTTCTCGCTCTTGTCGACGACGAGATGGTCCGCCTCCGGCACCTTGGCCTCGACGTTGAGCATGGTGAGCGTCGCGCGCCACTCCGGCTTGATGTCCGCCGGATAATCGCGCGATGCGGGCAGCGCATTGGGGAAGACGAACTCCGCCCCGGGTCCGATCGCCTTGCCGCCCGGGTTCAGCTCCACCAGCACCTCCGGCGTGGTGTGGAACATCTCGGCCAGCTTCTCGAGCGGACGGGTGTAACCGAGCGACGGCAGCTTTGCCTGCTTCTCCGGATCCTTCGGGATCGGATTGACGTACGGTCCCTTCAGGGTCTCCGCATCGAGCGTCAGCTTTCGCACGGGCCGCAGCGAGGCATAGGGCGCCAGCGCCTTGATCGTCAACGTATCCAGCTTGCCGCTGGGCGTCATCCCGCGCGAAGTCTGGAATCCCTTGAGCGCCGCAGTGAGCGATTGCCCATCCCGCCCATCGAGGATGCCCGGCGAAAAGCCGAGATGATCGAGGATCACCTGGGCATGGAGGATGGTATAGTCGATCGGCGGTTTGCCCGAAGTTCCCGCCTGCGCGAGGGCGTTGGGACCGAGCGAGGCACAGGCGAGATAAGCCGACAGCCCAAGGAATTTCCGCACCAAATCAAGCTCCTGCAGACGACGTTCCGCAAGAACAACGGCTGGAACTCTAGGTTGGTTTCGAAAGCATCGTCATCCCGGCTTTCGCCGGGATGACGGAATAGGTCAGCCGGCCAGCACCGCCGCGAACGCCTTCACCGCCGCTTCCTCGTCCCCGCCCCATACGGCGTTGGAAACCGCCAGGAAGTCCGCGCCTGCCTTTACCAGCGGCGCGGCGTTGTCCGGCGTGATCCCGCCGATCGCGACACAGGGCAGCTCGAACAGTGCCGACCACCAGCTCAGGATCACCGGCTCGGGCCGGTGATTGGTTTCCTTGGTCGTGGTCGGATAGAAGGCGCCGAACGCGACATAGTCGGCGCCGGCCTCACCCGCTTCCATCGCCAGGTGGCGGCTGTCATGGCAGGTCACCCCGATCTGCACCTGCGGGCCCAGCACCGCGCGCGCCTCGCGCGGATCGCCGTCGCCCTGCCCTAGATGCACGCCGTCGGCATCCAGTCGCTTCGCCAGGCTGACATCGTCATTGACGATGAACGCCACGTCCGCATCCGCGCAGATCCTGCGCAGCGGCTCGCCGAGACGCGCCGCCTCGTGCTGGTCGACGCCCTTCACCCGCAACTGGAAGGCCGCCACCGGCCCTGCGCCGAGCGCGCGCTTGAGCCGCTCCGGGAATGCCCCCGCCACATCGAGCGGCGAGATCAAATAGAGCTGGCACTTCGGGCGGCGCACGTCGCGCACGAACTGGTCGGCGAAATTCGGGTCGAGCGGCGGCAGGCCATCTTCATCAAGGTCGGTCATTCCGGCTGCCTTAGCGAAACCCGCCTGGCTGCACCACTGTCGATCGAAAGGGCGTGACAGCCCGTCCCGCGCCAAGGCAGGATCACTCCGATCAGCAGGCGAAAAGGGGGATTCGCATGTTCAGCATGTTCAAATGGCCGATCGGGCGCTGCGGCCGCGGCGCGATGTTCCTGTGGCTGGCACTCGGCAGCCTCGGCTTCTCGGCGATCAAGTTCTTCGCCTTCCAGCAGATCGACATCGGCGCGATCCAGTTCGGCTTCCGCTCCGGCGCGCTCACGCATCCGGCGGCCTTCCCGCTCTGGTATGTCGCGCTGGAGGCAGCTTTCGACCTGGCGCTGATCGTCGTCGCCATCGCCCGGCTCCACGACATCGGCAAGCCGGGCTGGTGGCTCCTCGGCTTCGTCGGGCTGGCAGGGCTCGCCGCCTTGCCGGGGTTGAGCATCCTCGTCGTCGTTGCGCTTGTCCTGTGGCTCGCGCTGCTGTTCTGGCCTGGCACCTTCGGTCCCAACGCCTACGGCCCGCACCCGCTCGGCTGGGAATCGCGCGAGCATTATGAGCGGCAGATGCGCGAGCTCCGCGAGCATGTCCCGCCGGGCAAGGCCTAGCCGCCGCGCACCATCGCCATCAGGAAGCCGTCCCAGCCCTTGTCGCCCACCGTCTGGATAGCGGTGGCGTCGAGGCGGGGCTCGGCGGAGACCGCATCGAACAGCGCCCGCGTGCCGATCACCCGCGGGTCGGCATTGTCGGGATCGAGGATGTTTCCCTCGCGGATCACATTGTCGACCAGGATCATGCCGCCCGGCCGGGTGAGCGCCAGCGCTGCTTCCAGATAGGCGACATTGCTCGGCTTGTCGGCATCGATGAAGACCAGGTCGAACGGCCCCTCGCCCGCCGCGACCATCGCCGCCAGCGTATCCACCGCGGACCCGACCCGAACCTCGCAGCGGTCCCCGATCCCGGCCCGTGCAAGATTGACCCGCGCTACCTCGGCATGATGCGGCTCCAGCTCCAGCGTTACCAGTTGCCCGTCCGCAGGTAGTGCCCGCGCGAGCCAGATCGTGGAATAGCCGCCCAGCGTGCCCACTTCGAGGATGCGCCGCGCGCCGGACATCCGCGCGAACAGCTCGAGCATCCTGCCCTGCGCGGCCGACACGTCGATTGGCGGCAGTCCGCCCGCCGCATTGGCCGCGAGCGCGCCCTCCAGCACCGGATCGTTACCCAGCAACTTCCCGGCGATATAGCCGTCCACTGCGGCCCAATCCTGCGTCATGCTCGCTTCCTTCATGCCGATTGCCGTTCCATCCTCGATGGCCCAAAGTCACGCCAATGGGGAGAGGGATGCGCGGATTCTGTCGAAGGGGCGTTCTAGCGGGCTCTTTCGCGCTGGCCGCCTGTGGGACGCCGGCGCCCGTGCCGAAGAAGTACCCGGCCCCAGTCCCCGCGGCGGAGCTGGCCCGCTTGCTCCCCGGGCACCTCATCCGTCTCTCACCCACGGCCCCTTGCGATTCGGGGCCGCTCAGCTTCCCTGCTCCGGGCAAGTTCCTCTGGTACAACGGCTTCGGAAACGCCTCCGGGACCTATCGCATCCTTGATGGCGCAATAGAGCTCGACGGCAAATGGGGCAGAAGACGCGATCAGGTCCGGATCCGCTTCGCCAGGGACGCGAAGGGGACGCTTCTCCACGCCTTCCCTCAAAACGAACTGCGCCCGGCCCAGCTCGATCCGATCAACGCCAGCACCCTGGCGACTGGCTGTTACTAGCGCCTAACCCCTTATGCCGGCGCCCGTCACCGGCCGCGTCTCGACATGCGTCTCGAACCCCGCGATCAGCGGCCGTCCCTTGGCGATCGCGTCGCGCACTGCCGGCAGCTTGAGCGAGTCAGCGTGGAACTGCTTCGTCTTCCAAACTTCGGTGATCCAGATGCCGTCGGCATCGCCTAGATCCTCGGCGATCAGATAGGCGATGCAACCCGGCATGTCGGCGGTGCCGCCGCTCAGCAGCGCGACCAGTTCGGCGCGCTTGCCCGGCTGCGCCTTGATCTTGCCGACCATCCCGTAAAGCTCTTCTTCCATCCGGAACTCCCTGGCCAGGGCAGGCGCGCCCAGCATCGCGAGCGCGAAGCCGGCCAAAACGGGTCTGCGGGCAATGGTCATGCCGCCACCCTAGCGGCTTCCAGCGCCGCGATGAAGGCCGCCGGATCATCGAAACGGTGCGCCACCGCCCGGATCGCCCTGCGCCGCCGTATGACCGGTTCGTCCAGCTCGACCAGCACATTCGGGTAGGCGATCAGACCGAGATTGAGCGCGTCGCGCCGCTTGATCTCGGCGCCCTCCCAGCTGGTGCGTATCGCGGAGACATGCGCCACCGGAACCTCGACCCCGGCGATATGGCCCGCCCGCAGGACCAGCCGCTCGCCATCCACCAGCACGGGCAGCCGCCGGAAGGAGCGGATCGCCCGCACCAGCCACACCACGCCCGCCAGGCTGACCAGCGTGACAGCCAGCGCCACCCGCCAGTCCCACAGAGCCAGCAGGAAATGGACGACCGCCAGCTCCAGCCCGGCCAGCGCGGCGAACACCGACATCATCGGCGCGAGGCTGCGATGATAGGGGTGTTCGCTCGCGGCCAAGCTTATTGCTCGCCCTTGTAGATGCCTACCAGCTTGTCGAGCATCGCCAGCGCCTCGGCGCGCGGACGCTGGAAGGTATTGCGCCCGATGATCGAGCCGTTGCCGCCGCCGTCACGGATGTCGATCGCATCCTGGTAGACCGCGTCGGCGCCCTTGGCCGCGCCGCCCGAGAAGACCACGATGCGGCGACCGTTGAAGCAGCTCTTCACGACATGCTTCACCCGGTCGGCCTGGCTCGACCAGTCGGTGCCTTCATACACCTTCTGCGCGTCCTTCTGCTCGATATGCGCGCTCGGCAGCTTCACCTTGATGATGTGCGCACCGAGCAGCGCCGCGATGTGCGCGGCATAGGCGCCGACGTCGAGCGCCAGCTCGCCGTCCTTGCTCAGCTTGCCGCCGCGCGGGTACGACCAGATCACCGTGGCGATGCCGACCGAAGCCGCTTCGGCGCGCAGTTCCTTGATCTCCTCGATCATCTCGAACACGTCTTCCGAGCCAGGATAGATGGTGAAGCCGATCGCGGCGCAGCCCAGCCGCAGCGCGTCGTCGACGCCGCCGGTCACCGCCTGGTTGTTGCTGGTCGCCCAGCTGTTCGAGCTGTTGACCTTCAGGATCGTCGGGATCTGGCCGGCAAAGGTGTCGGCGCCCGCCTCGATCATGCCCAGCGGCGCGGCATAGGCGGAAAGGCCCGCGTCGATCGCCAGCTGGTAGTGGTAGTGGGGATCATAGGCATCCGGGTTCACCGCGAAGCTGCGCGCAGGGCCATGCTCGAAGCCCTGGTCGACCGGCAGGATGATCAGCTTGCCCGTGCCGCCCAGCTTGCCCTGCATCAGGATGCGGGCGAGGTTCGCCTTCACGCCGGGATTGTCGGATTCATAGTTCGCTAGAATGGCTTTTACGGCCGGCGTGATCGACATCTGTATCCCCTTGCATATCTGGTGTTGGGGAGCCCCTATCGCCCGGATTTGCAGGCGAAAAGCCTGACAACGCTGCCACCGTGCAAGCTTTTCTGCAAGCGGCGATGAGCGGTTCCGATCCCGCGCTTGACGGCGCCGTGGGCCGGAGACAGCATGGCCTCGGCTAGAGGGGGAAAAGCCATGGGGATTTCTGCACTTTGCGCGCGGCTGGCGCTTGCCGCGCTGCCATTCTCGCTGCTCGGGGCCGCACCGGCGCCGGCGCCCATGGTCGCAGCCGTCAAGGTCGGCCAGCCCGCCCCGCCCTTCACGCTCCGGCTGATCCGCGGCGGCAACAAGGTCTCGCTCGACGAGCTCCGCGGCAACGTCATCGTCCTGAACTTCTGGGCAACCTGGTGCGCGCCCTGCCGCAAGGAGCTGCCGACGCTCGATCGCTATTATGAGCTGCGCAAGGATGCCGGGCTGCGCGTCTACGCCGTCGCCACGGAAGATTCGTTGCCGGTCTATCAGCTCAAGAAGCTGTTCGACGTGATGCACATCGATCCGGTGCGCTCGATCAAGGGGCCGTATGACGTGGTGGGGAACGCCGTGCCGACCAACATCATCATCGATCGCAACGGCGTCGTCCGCTACGCCAAGGCCGCGGCGCTAGACCTCGACCGGCTGAACGAACTGCTCGTGCCGCTGCTCAACGAGAAAGTGAAATAGCCCGGGCGGGGACGCCGCAGGGCGCCCCCAGGGCCGGTTTCAGCCTGCCAGCGCGGCGACGCCGGGCAGCTCCTTGCCTTCCATCCATTCGAGGAAGGCGCCGCCCGCGGTCGAGACGAAGGTGAAATCCCCCGAGACGCCGGCCTGGTTGAGCGCCGCCACGGTGTCACCGCCACCGGCGACCGAGACGAGCTGGCCTTCCTTGGTCAGCGCCGCGGCGGTCTTCGCCAGCGACACCGTCGCGGTGTCGAAAGGCGGGGTCTCGAACGCACCGAGCGGGCCGTTCCACACCAGGGTGCGGCAGGTCTTGAGTACGTCGGCAAGCGCTTCCGTAGCCGCCGGGCCGATGTCGAGGATCATCTCATCGGCCGCGACTTCGTGGACGTTGACCGTGCGCAGGCTCGGCGGGTTCGCCGCGAACTCCTTCGCCACCACCACGTCATAGGGCAGGTGCACGGTGCAGTTGGCGCGGTCGGCCGCGTCGAGGATCTCCTCGGCGGTGCCGGTGAGGTCATGCTCGCACAGCGACTTGCCGACATCGACGCCGCGCGCCGCGAGGAAGGTGTTGGCCATGCCGCCGCCGATGATCAGGTGATCGACCTTCTCGACCAGGTGGCGCAGCACGTCGAGCTTCGACGAGACCTTGGCGCCGCCGACCACCGCCGCGACCGGATGCTCGGGATTGCCGAGCGCCTTGTCGAGCGCGTCGAGCTCGTCTTCCATCTGGCGACCGGCAAAGGCAGGCAGCTTGTGGGCCAGGCCCTCGGTCGAGGCATGGGCGCGGTGCGCAGCCGAGAAGGCGTCGTTGACGTACAGATCGCCCAGCGACGCAAGCGCCGCGATCGTCTCCGGCGCGTTCTTCTCCTCGCCGGCGTCGAAGCGGGTGTTCTCGAGCAGAGCGATATCGCCCTCGCCCATCGCCGCGACTGCTTCGGCCGCGCCATCGGTGTCGATGAAGCGGACTTCGCGGCCGAGCACATGACTGAACGGCTGGGTGACGAGCGACAGGCTCATCTCCGGATTGCGCTGTCCCTTGGGCCGGCCGAAATGCGCGAGGACGATAACCTTCGCGCCCTTGTCCGCCAGCTCGGCGACGGTCTGCACCGCAGCGCGCAGCCGGGTGTCGTCGGTCACCTGGCCATCGGCCATCGGCACGTTCAGGTCCTCGCGGACCAGCACGCGCTTGCCGGCGATATCGCCCATGTCGTCGAGCGTCTTGAAGGGGCGGGTCATGTTCTTCCTCGCGGTTGGTCGTTGATGCGGGGGGCAAACATGGCCTCCCCTCCCACCGTCACCCTGAACTTGTTTCAGGGTCCAACTCTCCACGAACGATACCGTTTGAGGCGTGTTGGATGCTGAAACAAGTTCAGCATGACGGCAGGTGTTGAGGGCAGTCCTTAGCCCAGCTTCGCCATCGCGGTGGCCGTGTCGACCATGCGGTTCGAGAAGCCCCACTCATTGTCGTACCAGCTGACGACGCGCACCAGCTTGCCGTCGATCACCGCGGTCTCCAGGCTGTCGACGGTCGACGAAGCCGGGGTGTGGACGATGTCGATCGAGACCAGCGGCTCGTCGGAGAAGAGCAGGATGCCCTTGAGCGGGCCTTCTTCCGACGCCGCCTTCAGGATCGCGTTCACTTCCTCGACGCTGGTATCGCGCTTCGGGGTGAAGGTCAGGTCGACCAGGCTGCCGTCCGGAACCGGAACGCGGATCGCCGAGCCGTCCAGCTTGCCCTTCAGCTCCGGCAGCACCTCGCCCACGGCGCGCGCGGCGCCGGTGGTGGTCGGGATGATGCTCATCGCGGCGGCGCGCGCACGACGCAGGTCCGGGTGGATCTGGTCGAGGATCTTCTGGTCGTTGGTATAGGCGTGGACCGTGGTCATCAGGCCGCGCTCGATGCCGACGGTATCGTTCAGCACCTTCGCGACCGGCGCCAGGCAGTTGGTGGTGCACGACGCGTTGGAGACGATCGTGTGGCCGGCCTCCAGCTTGTCATGGTTCACGCCGTAGACGACGGTCAGGTCGACATTCTTGCCCGGAGCCGAGATCAGCACCTTCTTGGCGCCGGCGTCGATGTGCTTCTGGGCCGAAGCGCGGTCGGTGAAGAAGCCCGTGCACTCCAGCACCAGCTCCACGCCGTTCTCGGCGTGCGGCAGGTTGGCGGGATCGCGCTCCTTGGTCACCTTGATGCGGGTGCCGTCGATGATCAGGTCGTCGCCCTCGGCGGTGACGGTGCCCGGATACTTGCCGTGCACGCTGTCGCGCGAGAAGAGCCACGCATTCGACTTGGCATCGGCCAGGTCGTTGATCGTGACGAGCTCGAGCCCGCTATCCGGACGCTCCAGGATCGCGCGCGCGACCAGTCGACCGATGCGCCCGAACCCGTTGATCGCAACCTTCGTCATGCCTGTTCTCCGTTCAACTTTTCGACGATCTGCGGAACGATGGCTCCCGCAGTGAGCCCGAAATGCTCGTAGAGCTTCAGATAGGGGCCCGAGGCGCCAAATCCATCCACCCCAAAGTTCAATCCATCAATGCCGGTATAGCGCTCCCAGCCCAGCGTCGTGCCGGCCTCGATCGAGACCTTGAGCGCATGCGCCGGCAGCAGGTCGCGCTTGTACTGTGCGTCCTGCGCATCGAAGCGCTCCCAGCACGGCATCGAGACGACGTCGGCGCCGATGCCCTGGGCTTCCAGCTCATCACGCACGGCGACGGCGATCTCGACTTCCGAGCCGCTGGCGATCAGCACCACCTGGCGCGGCGCCTCAGCCTCGCGGATCGCATAGGCACCACGCGCCGAGCGGTTTTCGCCGGCCTCGAGGCGCAGCTGCGGCAGGTTCTGGCGGCTGAGCGCGAGCAGGCCCGGGCCGTCCGCGCGCTGAAGCGCCAGTTCCCAGCACTCGGCGGTCTCGACCACGTCGCACGGGCGATAGACGTCGAGGTTGGGGATCAGGCGCAGGCTGGTCAGGTGCTCCACCGGCTGGTGGGTAGGGCCGTCCTCGCCCAGGCCGATCGAGTCGTGCGTCATCACATAGATCACGCGCGCCTGCTGCAGCGCCGACAGGCGGATCGCCGCGCGGGCATAGTCCGCGAACACCAGGAAGGTGCCGCCATAAGGGATCACGCCGCCATGCAGCGCCATGCCGTTCATCGCCGCCGACATGCCGAACTCGCGGATGCCGTAATAGACATAGCGGCTGGCGTAGTTGTCGGCGTTGAACGCGCCCAGGCCCTTGGTCAGGGTGTTGTTCGAGCCGGTCAGGTCGGCAGAGCCGCCGACCGTGTCGGGGATCTGCGCGTTGATCGCCTCGAGCGCCATTTCGCTCGCCTTGCGCGTCGCAACCTTCTGCGGCGCGTCGATCAGGCCCTGGATATGATCCGAGAGCGAGAACCAGGCCGGCAGCTCGCCGCGCATCCGGCGCTCGAACTCGGCGCGGTCCTCATGCGCCGCGAGGCGCTGCTTCCACTCCGCATGCGGCGTTGCACCGCGCTTGCCGGCTTCCAGCCAGGTCTCGCGGATATCGCCCGGGATCTCGAAAGCCGGGTGGTTCCAGCCCAGCGTCACGCGAGCAGCGGCGACTTCGTCGGCGCCCAGCGGCGAGCCGTGCACCTTGGACGAGCCTTGCTTGTTCGGCGCACCGAAGCCGATGATCGTGCGGCACTTGACCAGCGACGGCAGCTCGCTGGCGATCGCCTCGTCGAAGGCGCGGGCGATGTCGGCGGCGTCATGGCCGTCGCACTCGACGACCTGCCAGCCCGATGCGCGGTAGCGCGCCGGGATGTCCTCGCTCGACGAGAGCGACACCGCGCCGTCGATCGTGATCTTGTTATCGTCCCACAGCACGATCAGCTTGCCGAGCTTCAGATGCCCGGCGAGACCGACCGCCTCATGGTTGATGCCTTCCATCAGGCAGCCGTCGCCGGCGATCACCCAGGTGCGGTGATCGACCAGGTCGTCGCCATAGACGGCGTTGAGGTGGCGCTCGGCGGCGGCGAAGCCCACGGCCATCGCAAGGCCCTGGCCGAGCGGACCGGTGGTGCACTCTACGCCTTCCAGCTCGAAATTCTCCGGGTGGCCGGCGCAGGGGCTGCCGATCTGGCGGAAGTCGCGGATGTCCTGCAGCGTCGGGCGGGCATAGCCGGTCAGGTGCAGCAGCGAATATTGCAGCATCGAGCCATGGCCGGCCGAGAGCACGAAGCGATCACGGTCCGCCCATTTCGGATCGGCCGGGTCGTACTTCAGGTAATTCTGGAACAGCACGGTGGCGACGTCGGCCATGCCCATCGGCATGCCCGGATGCCCCGAATTGGCCGCCTCCACGGCGTCCATCGACAATGCCCGGATGGCATTGGCGCAGTCGGTGAAGCTTGCGGTCACTTGGAGTCCCCTGATGCTGGCGCGGACGCCTTTGGTGCCCTTGCGGGCCCACGTCAACCGCCTCGGCACTGCGAAACCGTGCAGGACTCGAACCGGCGCTGCTTCGCTTCAGCTCGGCGAACCCGTCATGGAACCGGTGCCATTCAGGGGTTGCGAGGTTCGGATGGGGTGCGTAACGCTTGGATATGGCAAGTACGCCCGCCGATCGTATCGAACAGGCCCTCGTCCGCATCGAGAAAGCCGCTGCAGCGCGGGCCTATGCCTGCGAACGCATCACCCAGCGCCACGCCAAGCTGCGGTCCCGCATCGAGGATGCGGTGTCGTCGCTCGACGCGCTGATCGCGCGTGAAACTCAGGCGGACCAGGACTGATGGCCGATATCGATATTTCCGTCGCCGGCCGCAGCTATTCGGTCGCGACCCGCGAAGGCGACGAAGCCCATATCCGCCACCTTGAGTCGATCCTGCAGCGCCACGCCGACACGGCACTACGGGCGTCGGGCGGGCTCAATGCTGAGCGCACTTTGGTCTATCTGTCACTGATCCTCGCCGACCTGCTCGACGAGACCGAGCGCAACCCGCCGGAAGGCGTATCTCCGGTGCTGCTCGAGCGCATCGCCGACCGGCTCGAGGCCGTGGCTGCCGCGCTCGAGGAAGACGCCAGCGAGGCGTAACCCTTCAACCCGCACGGTTCCACGGCGAAAGCCGGGGAAAGAAGTACCTCGTAACCCGTTGCGGACACCCGCCCCGCCCCCTATATCCGTAGGCGGCGGGCACTGCCCGGTACGAGCCTTGCAATTATCCCTGAGGCTATTCATCTTCCATGGGGGCTGTCCCTGTGCGGATCCTGGTCCGCGGCACATGGTCCCCACCTGACGTAACGGGCGTCGGAGGATATTCTGGCAAACGGCCATGGCGGTCCCGCCACCGCTCCCCTACACTGTCGGCATGATCGACAAGCTAGCCCTTCGGGCGCAGCTCCGTGCGGAGCGTGACGCCTTCGCCATTGAAGCGAGCGAGGCGATCCTCGCCCCCGAGCATTTCATCGAGCATCTCCAGCCGGGCATGACGGTCGCCACCTATGTCGCGATCGGCAGCGAGGCGGATCCCACCCAGCTCGCCGCCGCGGCCGCCCAGGCTGGCTGCACGCTTGCCCTGCCCTTCGTCGTCGGCCGCGCCGAGCCGCTGCGCTTCCTCGCCTGGCGGATGGGCGAGCCTCTGGTCGATGGTCCCTTCGGCCTGCGCCAGCCCCAGGCAGACAGCCCGGAAGTCGCCCCGGACGTGATCCTCACCCCGCTGGTCGGCTTCGATGCGCGGCTCAATCGACTCGGCCAGGGCGCCGCCCATTATGACCGCGCCTTCGCCCGCTATCCCGATGCCTGGCGCGTCGGCGTGGCCTGGTCGGTCCAGGAAGTGCCTGCCATCCCCAGCGACATCTGGGACGTACCGCTGAATGCGGTGATTACCGAGAAAGGCATGACGTGGCACGCGGAAGCATAGAGCCGAGCTGGCGCAAGCCCGCCGGCGCGCTGGGCATCGTCGCCTGGGTCTTCGCCTGGGTGATCCTGGTCGCCAGCTTCTCGGGCTGGATCGGCCGGCTGCACATCCTCGCCCAGCTGCCGATCTACGTCGTCACCGGAATCATCTGGATCCTGCCGCTCGGCGGCGTACTCCGCTGGATGGAAACCGGTCGCTGGCGGCGCGCCTGAGCGTCCATCAGGCGTTCTGGTCTCAAACGGGAAGAGGTGAGTCACCGCCATCGGTGGCGGGAGGGGCCATGCGATGCATGGCGCGAGTGACGGGGCTCGAACCCGCGACCTCCGGCGTGACAGGCCGGCGCTCTAACCAACTGAGCTACACCCGCATCTGCGTGTGAGAGAAGACCGCTCCCCGTATCCAATCGTCCGGTCGAAGCACGCACGGGGCGCACCCTGACAGTCAGACCATGGGGAATGGCGCGAGTGACGGGGCTCGAACCCGCGACCTCCGGCGTGACAGGCCGGCGCTCTAACCAACTGAGCTACACCCGCTCTCTCGAAGCGAGGAGGCGGGCACTAGACGCGACTTTTGGGGGTGTCAACCGGATTGGTCGCGACTTTTTCGCCGCAGCGGTCGATTATCCACAGGATCGTTCACCAAGGTGCCGTGCTCGAACAGGAAACCGGCGATATCCGGCTTGCCCGCGGCGTTGACCACGGTCTGGATGATGATGAGCAGCGGCACCGCGAGCAGTGCGCCGGTGGTGCCCCACACCCAGCCCCAGAAGCTCAGCGAGATCAGGATCATGATCGGGCTGATCGTCAGGCGGTGACCGACCACCAGCGGGGTCACGACATTCGCCTCGATCAGGTGGCAGGCGATCATCACGATCGGCGGCACGAACGCCCAGCCCAGGTCCGGGAAGGTCATCAGCCCGCCCATGGCCAGCAGCAGCGCGGCGAATACCGGGCCGAAATAGGGGATATAGTTGAGCAGCGCGACGATGCCGCCCCACATCAGCGGGGTCGGCATGCCGATCGCCCAGAGCACGCCGGCGACGATCAGGCCCAGCGTCATGTTGATCACCGTGATCGTGCCGAGATAGGCCGAGGTATCGTCGACCACGTCCTGGATCACCCGCGCGGTCGCCATCGCGCCGCCGAAGCTCGCCCGGCTGGTGATCGCGTTTCGGCGCAGGCGGGTCCAGCCGGAGAGGAAGAAGTAGATGACGAGGATGGCGAAGAACATCTCGACCAGCGCCGACGGGGCCGAGGTGGCGAACAGGTCGATCAGCGAACGCGGCGGCGTGGCCGCCATCACCTCGGGCTGCTTCATCGGCGCCGAGGCGAAGTTCATCACCGTCTTGTTCACGAACGAATCGAGATTCGCATAGAATTCGATCAGCGGCTTCAGGTTTTCCTGGATCTGCGGGATCTTGGCGGGCAGGTCTCGAATCCACTGCCATGCCGGAACGACGATCGATGCCAGCGCGACATTCGCCGCGATCAGAAACAGCAGCACGCAGATGAACGCCGCGATCGGCGCCGGCAGCCGGTGCCGTTCCAGCCATTCGAGCAGCGGCACGAGCGCGATCGCGATCACCAGCGCGGTGGTGAGCGGCAGGAAGAACACCGCGCCCGCCTGCAGTGCGAACGGCAGCGCGAGCACCAGCCCGAGCCCGGCGATCAGCGTCAGCGCGGCCATAAGCCGATCGCGCTTCTGCCCGTCGCCCATGCTCTCCTGGGTGGACGGCCCGAGCAGCGGCGCCCGTGCCGGCCCCGAGGGAAGTCCCTCGTCCATGGGTTCGCCGCCAATGCTGCCCGAACGATCGTCCACTTCTGCCCTTCCCTTTCGCTCCGGTAACCCTAGCGCTTCGCTCGTCTTTCGTCATCCCATGCACGGCATTGTTCCCCGGCGAAAGCCGGGGCCCGGGGTTTCTGTGCTGCTTCCCCGGCGCCCCCGGGCCCGACTTCCGCGGCGGAATAGCATGCTTCCAACCGTCGAGACCCTCCGCTAGCCTCGCGCGATGGGCGAGAACATCCTGGTCCTCGACGAGGGCACCACTTCCACCCGCGCGATGCTGTTCGCGCCGTCGGGCAAGTGCCTGGGCAGCCACAGTGCCGAGCTCACCCAGCATTATCCGGGGCCCGGCCTGGTCGAGCATGATGCCAATGAGATCTGGCGGCGCACCCTCGAATGCGCCCATGCCATGGTCCGCGAGGCCGGCGGCGCGGACCGGATCGCGGCGATCGGCATCACCAACCAGCGCGAGACGATCGTCTTCTGGGACAAGACGACGGGAGAGCCCCTCGCCCCTGCCATCGTCTGGCAGGACCGCCGCAGCGCCGCGATGTGCCGTGCCTGGCGCGATGCCGGCGAGGAGCCGGGCGTGCAGGCCCGCACCGGCCTGCTGCTCGATCCCTATTTCTCCGGCACCAAGATCGCCTGGGCGATGCACCACTGGCCCCAGCTCAAGGGCGTGGGCAACCGCCTCGCCATTGGCACGATCGAGAGCTGGCTGGTCTGGAAGCTCACCGGCGGCCTCCATATCACCGACGCCACCAATGCCTCGCGCACCCTGCTGATGGGCCTCGGCTCGGGCGGCTGGAGCGACAGCTCGCTGGAGATGTTCTCCACTCCGCGCGATGCGCTGCCCGAGATTGTCGATTGCGCAGGCCGGTTCGGCTCCACGCGCCTCTTCGGCGGCGAGATCCCGATCTGCGGCCTTGCCGGCGACCAGCAGGCCGCGACGATCGGCCAGGCCTGCCTCGAGCGCGGCGACACCAAGGCGACCTATGGCACCGGCGCCTTCGTTCTCACCAATGCCGGCACCGCCCCGCCCTCCTCCAGGAACCGCCTCCTCGCCACCGTGCTGTGGCAGCTCGGCGGGCGGCGCACCTATGCGATCGAAGGCTCGGTGTTCGTCGCCGGCAGCCTGGTCCAGTGGCTGCGCGATTCGGTGCAACTGATCGAAAACGCGCAGGATACCGAGCCGCTGGCACGCTCGGTGAAGGACAATGGCGGCGTCTATCTCGTCCCCGCTTTGTCCGGCCTTGGCGCGCCCTGGTGGGAGCCGGAGGCGCGCGCATCGATCTCCGGCCTCAGCTTCGCCGCTACCCGCGCCCATATCGTCCGGGCCGCGCTGGAAGCGATGGCGCACCAGAGCCACGACCTGAAGACCGCCTTCGCCGCGGACGGTGCCGACTGGTCGCGACTGCGCATCGACGGCGGCATGGTCACCAACGACTGGATCGCCCAGGACCTGGCGGACATCCTCGCCATCCCGGTCGACCGTCCCGACTTTGCCGAGACCACCGCTCTGGGCGCCGCGATGCTGGCGGGCATCGGCTGTGGCATGTTCAGTCGCCTGGAGGACGCCACGAAGATGCGCGGCGCGGGGCTGACATTCGAGCCGAAGCTGGATGCTGAAAGCCGCAAAGCCCGCCTCATGGGGTGGCGCCAGGCCGTCCTCGCCGTCGTCACCCCCGCAAGAGTGGAGTGAGGACGGGGGCACCTACCCCAGGAACAGCTTCACATAGTCTTCCACCGGGCGGCGCAGCAGCGTCTCGTTGACGAAGAACGGGATCGATCCCTTGTCCCACCGCCCAATCCGCACGCCAGCGGCGCGACCGCGCTCGAACGCAGCCTCTGCCGCCGCCTGCGGCATTTCGAGCCGATAGATGTTGGACGCGTCGGGGTTCGCCACGCGCTTGACCTTGCCGCTGTGCTCAAGCGCGGTGAACAGCGTCTCTGCAACGCCGTGCGCCTTGGCGATGCGCTCGGGGAAATGCTGCAGTCCGTCAAGCGCGAGCAAGGCTGGTGCCCAGCCCTGGTAGATCAGCCCGCCATAGAGGTGCCGCCACTCGCGCGCGCTGGCGATCGTCGCCGCCGGTCCCGCCAGCACCGCTCCGAACGGTGCGCCCAGATATTTGTAGAGCGAGACATAGACCGTCTCGAACGGCGCGACATAGGCGGCTCGGTCGATCGAGGGCGGCGCAAGCAGCAATCGCGCGGCATCCAGGTGCATCCGCGTGCCATGCGCCGCCGCGAGCGCCGCGATCTCGGCGATCCGCTTCGACGGGATCAGTCCGCCCTCGAGCCGGCGCACCGGGCTCTCGAGCGAGATCGCCCCCACCTTGAGCGCGTACGGCCCCTTCTCCGCGGCATCGAACGCCGCGACCAGTTCCTCCTGCGTCGGCGTCACCTTCCCCGCGTCCAGCGGCACCAGGTTGATGCCGGCCATGCGCTGCGCCATGTTGCTTTCGTCGCGATAGAGATGGCTGTCCTGCTGGCAGAGCGCATGCGGCGCATCGCCGCACAGCACCCGCAGCGCGACATTGTTGGCCAGCGTGCCGGTGGGGAAGAAGGCACAGGCCTCCTTGCCCAGATGGGCAGCGAACGCCTTTTCCAGCGCCTCGACCGCGCCGCCGTTCAGATAGCCGTCGCGCACCGATCCGCTGCCCGCCAGCTCCGCCAGCCGCGCCGACATCGCAACCGGATCGGGCGGCGCGGAATCGCCGACCAGCCAGACGCTGTGCGCATCGACTGGCGGAAAGGCCGGCGCGGACTGCCACAAGCCCGCCGCTCGGGCGAGCTGCGGCATGGTCAGTGCTGCGGCAGTGGCACCGAAAAACGCCCTGCGGTCGATGTGCATCCGTAGGTCTCCCTTTCGGATGCCGAGCTTAGCGCGCGCCGCCCTTTCGGCCAGCGCTATTGCGCCTCAGGCCGCGGTCTCGCCCACGAACAGCTCGCGCAGGTCCTTCTTCAGGATCTTGCCATTGGCGTTGCGCGGCAGGGTGTCCGCCACGAAGCGCACCTGCACCGGCACCTTGAACCCTGCCAGCCGGGCGCGGACGAAGTCCTGCAGCTCCGCCTCGCTCGCATTGGTGCCCGGCGCCAGATGGACTACCGCCACCGGCTCCTCGCCCAGCGTCTTGTGCGGCACGCCGATCAGCGCGGCGTCCATCACGCCGGGGAAGGCGTAGAGCACGTCCTCGACTTCGCTCGAATAGATGTTCTCGCCGCCGCGGATGATGATGTCCTTCGCCCGGTCGACGATGTAGAGGAACCCCTCCTCGTCGAGCCGCGCCAGGTCGCCGGTGCGCACCCAGCCGTCGACAAAGGTCTCCGCCGTCGCCTCGGGCTTGTTCCAATAGCCCTTCACGATCATCGGCCCCTTGGCCCAGAGCTCGCCGACTTCGCCAATGGGAAGTTCGCGATCGCCCTCGACGGTCATGATCTTGAGGTCCGCCGTCGCGACCGGCTGGCCGGCGCTGGTCGGGCGGGTCAGGTAATCCTCGCCGCTATGCTGGGTCACCGTCGCCATCGTCTCGGTCATCCCCCAGCCATTGCCGGGGAGCGCGCCGAACTCCTCATAGATGCGCTTGACGAGCTCGGGCGCCGAGGGCGCGCCGCCATAGGAGATCGCCTCCAGGCTGGAGAGGTCGTATTTCTCGCGCGCCGGATGCTCGAGCAGCTGCCAGGCGATCGTCGGCACGCCGCCGGTGAAGGTCACCTTCTCGCGCTCGATGATCGCCATCGCCTTCTCGGCGTCCCAGCGGCGCATGAACACCACCGTCTGCCCCGTGGCGATGCCGCCCATCAGCGCCGCGCTGCACGCGGTGACGTGGAACAGCGGAATGACCAGCAGCCCCACCTTGTGCGGGATCATCGCCGGCGGCATCTCGCCCCGGCGCAGCATCGCCCTGGCCGCGCTGTACCCGCTCGACAGGATGTTGGTGCAGATGTTGCGGTGCGTGCCCAGCGCGCCCTTGGGGTTCCCCGTCGTGCCGCTGGTATAGAAGATCGTCGCGTCGTCCTCGGGCGTCACCGCCACCTGCGGGAAGGGAATATCGGGCAGGCTCGCCCAGTCATGCCGCGTGCCGATCAGCACCTCGAGCCGGCTGGCATTGCCGTCCAGCTCTTCGTCGCAGCGGCTCACCACCACCCGCTCCAGGTCGGGCAGCCGCACGTAGCAGTCCTTCAGCCGGGCATGCCGCTCGGCATCGACGAACAGCACCTTGGATCCCGAATCCTTCATGCCGTATTCGAGCTCGCCACCCGTCCACCAGGCGTTCAGCGGCACGATGATCGCCCCCAGGCTGGTCGCAGCGAAGAAGATCGTCGGCCATTCGGGCAGGTTGCGCATGGCGAGCGCGACACGGTCGCCCTTCCCCACGCCCATCTCGCTCAGCTTCTGCGCCAGATGGCACACCGCCCGGTAGTTCGCGTCATAGGTGACGCGCTCGTCCTCATAGACGGTGAACACCCGGTCGCCATAGAGCCGCGCCAGCTGCGCCAGCACGCCCAGGGTGGGCGGCGCGCCCTTCCACACCCGCGTCGGCACGCCGCGGATTTCCACCTCGTCCATCTCGAAGCGCTGGCCCGGAGCGGTCAGTGCCCCCTTCACCTGCTCCAGCGACATGGCAGGCCAGTTGGGGTCGAGCGGCACGATCGGTTCGGGGGCCAAGGCGATTCTCTCCAAATCTATGTGCGTTATGTTTCTAGAATGTTGGGTTTGGCATCGGATGCCGTACCGTAAACAACGTTAGTGTTGATTCATCGCGCGCTCAAGGCAATAGGGGAAGCGTGTCCTTGAGAAGACGCGAGTCATCGCTTTCGAATGAGAGGTATGCCAGCCGCATGAAGATTGCCAAGCCCGAAAACCACGGTTTCGATGCGGTCCGGCTGGCGCGGATCGATGCCTATGTGAAAGCGCGCTACCTCGACTCGGGCAAGCTGCCCCATGCCCAGATCCTGATCGCCCGGGGCGGCGAGATCGTCCATTTCTCGCATCAGGGTGCCGCCCGCGAAGGCGGCGCGGCCGTCGACCAGACCACGATCTTCCGTATCGCCTCGATGACCAAGCCGGTCACCAGCCTCGCCTTCATGATGCTGGTCGAAGAGGGCAAGGTCGCGCTCGACACGCCCGTCCACCACGTCCTGCCCGAGTTCAAGAATCTCGGCGTGTTCAAGGCGGGTGGCGGCGGCGTGCCCTTCCAGACGATCCCCACCGGCGAGCCGATGCGGATGGTCGACCTGCTCCGCCACACTTCGGGCCTGACCTACAGCTTCCAGAACCGCACCAACATCGATGCCGCCTATCGCGAAGGCAAGATCGAGAACTGGCACGGCAATCTGACGCTCGACGAGTTCGTCGCGGCGCTGGGGCGGATCCCGCTCGAATTCTCGCCCGGCACCGAGTGGAACTACTCGGTCTCCACCGACGTGCTCGGCGCCGTGGTCGAGCGTGTCTCCGGCATGGGCCTTGCCGACTTTTTCGAGCAGCGCATCTTCGCGCCGCTTGGCATGCACGACACGGGCTTCACCGTGCCGGCGGAGAAGACCGATCGCCTCGCCGATTGCTGGACGATGGTCCAGGGCAAGGGCCGGGTGATGTACGATCGCGGCGCCGAAAGCGCCTGGTCGAAGGCGCCGCGCCTCGTCTCGGGCGGCGGCGGCCTCGTCTCCACCGCGCTCGACTATCACCGCTTCTGCACCTTCTTCCTGAACAAGGGCGAGCTGGACGGCACAAGGCTGGTCAGCCGCAAGACGGTCGACCTGATGACGGTCAACCATCTGCCCGGCAGCGGCGATCTCGCCAGCCTGTCCAAGTCGCTGTTCAGCGAGACGACCAACGCCGGCACCGGCTTCGGCCTGGGCTTCGCCGTCACCACCGATGTCGCGAAGACGCTGATGCCCGGCTCGGCCGGCGAGTTCTACTGGGGCGGCATGTTCTCGACCGCCTTCTTCATCGATCCCGTCGAGCGCATCTCGATGGTCTTCATGACGCAGCTTTCCCCGTCCATGCTCTACCCGATCCGGCGCGAGCTGAAGACGATGATCTATTCCGCTTTGAACGACTGAACTTATCCGTTGGAGACTAGAATGACCTCCCCCATCACCACCACCCGCCAGGGCGACGTCCTGGTCATCACCTCGGACAATCCGCCGGTGAACGCGCTCGGCGCGGCGGTCCGCCAGGGCATCCAGGCGGGCATCCAGGAAGCGAAGAACGACGACAGCATCAAGGCCGTCGTCATCACCTGCGCGGGCAAGACCTTCTTCGCCGGCGCCGACATCACCGAGTTCGGCAAGCCGATGCAGGAGCCGTCGCTCCCCGTGCTGGTCGATGAGATCGAAGCGCTCGACAAGCCGGTGATCTCGGCCGTGCACGGCACCGCGCTCGGCGGCGGCTGCGAAGTCGCCCTCGCCTCGCACTATCGCATCGCCGTCCCCTCGGCGAAGTTCGGCCTACCCGAAGTCAAGCTCGGCATCCTGCCCGGCGCCGGCGGCACCCAGCGCATGCCGCGCGTCGCGGGCGTCGAAGTCGCGCTCGAAATGGCGACCAAGGGCGATCCGATCTCGGCCGAGCAGGCCAAGGCCGCCGGCCTGGTCGACCGCCTCGCGACCGAGGGCAATCTCGTCGCCGATGCGGTCGCCTTCGCACAGGAAGTGATCGGCAAGCCGGTCTCGCGCTCCTCCGAGCGCCCGGTCACCGTTGACGCCGCCGTGTTCGAGGCGTTCCGCGCCAAGAACGCCAAGCGCTTCCGCGGCATGGACGCGCCGAACACGATCCTCGACCTGATCGAGCAGACCGCCGGCAAGCCCTATGCCGAGGGCGTCCAGGCCGAGCGCATGGGCTTCATGAAGCTGATCATGGGCACTCAGTCCGCCGCGCTGCGCCACATCTTCTTTGCCGAGCGCAAGGCCGCGAAGATCGACGGTATCGCCGAGGACATTGCTCTCCGCGACATCAAGCGCGTCGGCGTAATCGGCGCCGGCACGATGGGCGGCGGCATCTCGATGAACTTCCTCAGCGCTGGTGTTCCCGTCACCATCGTCGAGATGGCCCAGGAAGCGCTCGATCGCGGCACCGGCGTGATCCGCAAGAATTACGAGGCAACCGCCGCCAAGGGCCGCATGACCGCCAAGCAGGTGGAAGGCGCGATGGGCCTGCTCAACCCGACGCTCGATTTCGACGCGCTCGGTGAGTGCGACCTGATCATCGAGGCCGTCTATGAGAATATGGACGTCAAGAAGGACATCTTCGGCAAGCTGGACAAGATCGCCAAGCCGGGTGCCATCCTCGCCTCGAACACCAGCTACCTCAACATCGACGAGATCGCCGCGGCCACCTCGCGTCCGCAGGACGTGCTCGGCCTGCACTTCTTCTCGCCGGCGAACGTGATGAAGCTGCTTGAGATCGTCCGCGGCGCCAAGACCGCCGACGACGTGCTCGCCACTGCCATGGCCGTGTCGAAGAAGATCAAGAAGGTCGCTGTCATCGCCGGCGTCTGCTACGGCTTCATCGGCAACCGCATGCTGATGCCGCGCCAGGTCGAGGCCAACAAGATGCTGCTCGAAGGCGCCACGCCCGAGCAGATCGACAAGGTCCATGTCGCTTTCGGCATGCCGATGGGTCCGTTCCAGATGGCCGATCTCGCTGGCGTCGATATCGGCTGGCATCGCGACCCGAACCGGATCGAGAACATCCGCGACGCGCTCGCCGCCGAAGGCCGCTGGGGCCAGAAGAAGAGCGCCGGCTTCTATGACTATGACGAGAAGCGCACCCCCTCGAACTCGCCGCGCGTCGCCGAGCTGATCGCCGAGTGGCGTGACAAGCTGGGTGTCGAGCAGCACGAGATCACCGAGGAGGAGATCGTCGTCCGCACGCTCTACACCATGGTCAATGAAGGCGCACTGATCCTCGCCGAGAAGATGGCCCAGCGCGCGTCGGACATCGATGTCGTCTGGGTGTACGGCTATGGCTGGCCCCCGTACCGCGGCGGCCCGATGTTCTGGGCCGACACCGAGGGTCTCAAGAAGATCGTCGAGGGCCTCGAGAAGTACGGCTTCGAAGTCGCTCCCCTGCTCCGCGAAAAGGCGGAAAAGGGCGAGAAGTTCAACAAGTGAAATAACTTAAATCCTCCCCCCGGAGGGGGAGGTGGCAGCCGAAGGCTGACGGAGGGGTAGCGAGCCACAAGTGGCAAAGCCCGCGGAGACTACCCCTCCACCGCTTCGCGGTCCCCCTCCCCCTCCGGGGGAGGATTTGGAGAGGATGAATGGCAGAGGATCTGGAAACCTTCCGCGCCGAAACCCGCGCCTGGCTGGAGGAAAACTGCCCGGCCGAGATGCGCACTCCGCCCAAGTCGGAGAAGGAAACCACCTGGGGCGGCCGCAATCCCGAATATGCGCATCCGGACCAGAAGGTCTGGCTCGATCGCATGGCCGCGCGCGGCTGGACCGTGCCCGACTGGCCCAGCGCCTATGGCGGCGGCGGCCTGAGCGCGGCCGAGACCAAGATCCTCCGCGAGGAGCTCAAGCGCATCAAGGCGCGCAATCCGCTCAACTCGTTCGGCATCTCGATGCTCGGCCCGGCGCTGCTGAAGTACGGCACCGAGGAACAGAAGCTCGAACATCTCCCGAAGATTGCACGCGGCGAAATCCGCTGGTGCCAGGGCTATTCGGAGCCCAATGCCGGCTCGGATCTGGCGGGACTGCAAACTTCCGCGGATGATGCGGGTGATCATTTCGTCGTCAACGGCCAGAAGGTCTGGACCAGCTATGCCGACAAGGCCGACTGGATCTTCTGCCTCGTCCGCACCGACAAGACGGTCAAGCAGGCGGGCATCAGCTTCCTGCTGTTCGACATGGCGTCGCCCGGCGTCAGCACCAAGCCGATCCTGCTGATCTCGGGCAATTCGCCCTTCTGCGAGACCTTCTTCGACAATGTCGAGGTGCCCAAGGCCAATTTGCTCGGCACGCTCAACAAGGGCTGGGACGTCGCCAAATACCTGCTCGGCCATGAGCGCGAGATGATCTCGGGATTCGGCCTGGGCGGTGCCGGCAAGGACCCGCTGGTGGAAAGCGCGCGCAAGGGCGTCGATCCGATCCTGCGCGCCCAGATCGCGCTGTTCGAAGTCCGCTCCAAGGCCTTCTCGGCGATGTCCGAGAAGTTCATCGACGAGCTCAAGGCCGGCCAGGCGCACCCCGCCCAGCCCTCGATGATGAAATATTACGGCACCGAGCTGAACAAGACCCGCCACGAGCTCCAGATGGCCGCCGGCGGCAGCGACGCGCTCGAATGGGAGAGCGCGGACTCGCACCAGGGCGCCGCAGCCCGGTCATGGCTCCGCACCAAGGCCAATTCGATCGAGGGCGGCACTAGCGAGATCCAGCTCAACATCATCGCCAAGCGGATCCTGGATTTGCCGAGCTGACCAAATTCCCTCTCCCATTGGGAGAGGGAGGGAGCCGACGCAGTCGGCGGAAGGGTGAGGGTCGCCACAAACGGAAACGCATGTGGAGACCACCCTCACCCAACCCTCTCCCAAAGGGAGAGGGCTTAAGGAAGAGAAGAAATGCCCCTCTACCTCAACGAAGACCAGACCATGCTCCGCGACACCGCGAAGGACTTCGTCGCCGCGGAAGCCCCGGTCAGCCACATGCGCGCGCTGCGCGACGCGAACGACCCCACCGGTTTCAGCCGCGCGCTCTGGAAACAGTTCGCCGAAATGGGCTTCACCGGCATCCTGATCCCGGAAGCGGACGGCGGCCTCGGCCTTGGCCATGTAGAGGCGGGCGTGGTGCTCGAGGAGATCGGCCGCAACCTCTCGCCCTCCCCGTTCCTGGCGACGGCGGTGGCGGCGGTCGAGGCGCTGAAGGGCACCGGCCATGCCGCGCGCTGGTATCCCGGCATCCTCGCTGGCGACACGGTCGCGGCGCTTGCGATCGATGAGACGCCGAAGTTCACAGGTCAGGTTTCGCTCGCCGCCGAGCGCGCGGGCAACGGTTTTCGGCTGTCGGGCGCCAAGCGTTTCGTCGCCCACGCCCATGTCGCCGACCTGATGATCGTCGCCGCGCGAACTTCCGCGGCTGGAGCGTCCAGTTCGGGCGTAACGCTCTTCGTAATCGACCCGAAAACCCCCGGAATCGATGTCCGTACCGAGCGCCTGGCCGACTCCAGCCTGGCTTCCCATGTCACCTTTGCCGATGTCAGTGTCGATTCCGATACAGTCCTGGGCGAAGTCGACCAGGGTGACGGCCCCCTCGGCCGCCTGCTGTCGGCAGGCCGCACCGGCGCCTCGGCCGAGCTGGTCGGCGTCGGCGGCGGGGCGATGGACATGACGGTCAATTACCTCAAGGATCGCAAGCAGTTCGGCGTCGCGATCGGCAGCTTCCAGGCCCTGCAGCACCGGGCCGCCCATCTCTACAGCGAGATGGAAGTCGCCCGCGCCGCCGTGCTCAAGGCCCAGCAGCTGCTCGACGCCGGCCAGGACGCGGCCGAGGCGGTGGCGGTCGCCAAGGCGATGACCGGCCTTGCCACCACGCTGGCCGTGCAGGAAGGTGTCCAGATGCACGGGGGCATCGGCATGACCGACGAGTTCGACATCGGCTTCTTCATGAAGCGCGCCCGCGTCCTGGCCGAGATGTTCGGCGACACCAACTACCACGCCAACGCCCTGGCCGAGGCGTCCGGCTACTGATGGACACCACCCCACCCGAACGCGCCGAAGACCCCCGGGGCCTGGTCGACCAGCTCACTGCCCTGCTCGATGTCGAGCGCATCGATACCGATCTCTACCGCGGCCCCCGCCAGCCCGGCGGGGTCGGCCGCGTCTTCGGCGGCCAGGTCGTGGCGCAGGCGCTCCAGGCCGCGCAGCGCTCGATAGAGGATGACAAGCTCGCCCACTCTCTCCACGCCTATTTCATGCGGCCCGGGGACGAGAACCACCCGATCATCTACCGGGTGGTCCGCGATTTCGAGGGGCGCAGCTTCGCCAATCGCCGGGTCATCGCGATGCAGGGCGGCCAGCCGATCCTCAACATGACCGCGAGCTTCCAGCTTCCGGCCGAGGGCCTGCACCATCAGTTCGACATGCCCGACGTACCCGATCCGGACAGTCTCGTCTCGGAACGCGACCTGCGCGAGGCGATCCGCGACGAGGTGCCGGAGAAATTCCGCCGCTTCTTCCTGCGCGCGCGGCCCATCGAGATCCGCCCGGTCAATCCGCGCAACTGGTTCAAGCCCGTGGCGCAGGAGCCGGTCCAGCACAGCTGGTTCCGCGTCGTCGCCCCCCTGCCCGACGATCCCGCGCTCCACCGCGCGATGCTCACCTACGCCACCGACATGACCCTGCTCGGCACCTGCCTGCTCCCGCACGGGGTAAGCTGGATGACCGGCGGCGTGCAGACCGCCAGCCTCGATCACGCCGTCTGGCTGCACGAGCCGTTCCGCTTCGACGAGTGGCTGCTCTACACCACCGACAGCCCCTGGGCTGGCCATTCGCGCGGCTTCAATCGCGGCCGCATCTACAGCCGCGACGGCCGCCTCGTCGCCAGCGTCACCCAGGAAGGACTGATCCGCGTAAAGGACTAGGAACGCACGGGCTTTCCCCCGCGTTGGCAGGGCAGGACATATCGCGGGGAGCTCGCAGCCATGATGATCGCCACGGTGCTGGCACTGTTTTCACAGGATCTGGCGACGGTCACCGCCGACGCCGCCGATCCGGTCGAGATCGCCAGCAAGCTGGACGTCACCAGCTTTCCGAACTCCACCGGCCCACGCCGCAAGGAAGGGCTGCGCACCCTGGCGGATTACGGGTTCACCAACCCGATCCGCGACGGCAATTCGGCGGTGTTCGAGCTGGCCGACAAGAGCTGGACCTTCCGCGTCAGTCTGCTCGACCGGAGCGACAAGGCGCTGAAGCTCTGCATCCTCGATCGTGCGCTTGGCGGCGGCAGCTATTTCAGCGTCAAGCCGATCGAAGTCGCACCCGGCAAGGACGGCCTCTACCGCGCCACCGGCAATCCGGTCGCCGATCCCAATTGCGCCTGAGCCGCCAGCCGCTAGACCGGCGCAATGGAAACCGCACCGCGCCGCTTCGCCTATGTCACGCTCGACGTGTTCACCGAGACCCGCTTCGGCGGCAATCCGCTCGCGGTGTTCCCCGATGCCGGCGGGCTGAGCGACGCCGAGATGCAGGCGCTGTCGGCGGAGATGAACTATAGCGAGACGACCTTTGTCCTGCCTGCAGCCGATCCGGCACACACCGCCCGGGTCCGCATCTTCAACCGCACCGCCGAGATGCCCTTTGCCGGCCATCCCAATGTCGGCACCGGCTATGTCCTTGCCGGTCTGCGCCCGGAGGCGGGCGACACGCTCCGCTTCGAGGAAATCGCCGGCCTGGTCGAGGTGCGCATCGAACGCGACGCAAGCGGCAGTCCCCTTGGTGCGGAGATCGACGCACCCCAGCCGCTTCAGTTGCTTGGCACGCTGCCCGTCCAAGGCATTGCCGCCTGCCTGAACCTGGATGTCGCTGACCTGGTAACAGCCTCCCACCTGCCAACCCGCGCCACCACCGGCGTCGACTTCGTCTTCGTCGAGGTCACCGAGGAAGCGCTGAGCCTCGCTCAACCGGATATCGCAGCCTATCGCCGCCTCGCCGATACGGAGCGCGACAATGCCGAGCGCCTGTCGATCTTCCTCTATGCCCGCGAGGAACAGCGCATCCGCGCCCGCATGTTCTCCCCGCTCAGCGGCACCTGGGAAGACGCCGCCACCGGCAGCGCCAACGCCACGCTCGGCGCGCTGCTGCTCTCGCTCGGCGAGGCGGAAACCGCGCGCTTCCAGGTGCGACAGGGCGTCGAGATGGGCCGCCCCAGCAACCTGACCGTCATCGCCCGCCGCACCTCCGACGGCATCCGCAGCAGTGTCGCCGGCCGCTGCGTGCCGGTGTTCCGCGGCGAGGTGACGCTTTAGAACGCCGGCTTGCCGAACTCCTGGCGTGTCACCGGATGGCTGGACGAAAGTCCGCCATCCACCACCCAAGCCTGGCCGTTGACATAGCTCGCCTGGTCGGAAGCGAGGAACAGCGCCACCCGCGCGATCTCTTCGGGCTGGCCCGCCCGGCGCAGCGGGTTCAATCGGCCGAGCTTGTCCTCCTTGCCGGTCTCGCGGGCATAGGTGAAGGCACGCTCGGTCATGCCGGTCTCGATCAGCCCCGGGCAGATCGCATTCACGCGCACGCCCGATCCCGCGAACTGCTGCGCCGCGGTCTGGACCAGGTTGATGACACCCGCCTTGCTGGCCGAATAGGCCGGGCCACCGGCACCCGAACGCAGCCCGGCGACGCTGGCGGTGCAAAGGATGGCACCACCGCCGCGCTCGACAATCCGCGGGCCCGCATGCTTGATCGCCAGCGCCGGCCCGATCAGGTTTACGCGAAGCACCTCGGCCCAAAGCTCGGTCGGCGTGTCGAAGATGCCCGTCGCGCCGCCCGAAATGCCGGCATTGGCGTAGAAGATGTCGAGCCCGCCAAAGCTATCGACCGCAGTCGCAACCACCCGCTCGACATCGGCCTCGTCACCGGCATCCATGTGCACCGCGATCATGCCCTCGCGCCCGGCGATCGTCTCTTCGACTGCCTCGCTCAGGTCGGCGGCGACCACCTTGGCGCCTGCATCGGCAAATGCCCGCGCCGTCGCGCGTCCGATCCCCGAGCCCGCCCCGGTAACGATCACAACCTTGCCCGCGAACTGCATCAGATCGTCACTCCTCCGTCGATGACCATCGCCTGGCCCGTCATGAACGCACTCGCCCGGCTGGCGAGATACACCACGGCTCCGGCAATCTCCTCCGGCTCCCCGATCCGCCGCAGCGGCGTGGTCGCGTTGGTTGCCTTGGCGCGCTCGGGATCCTCCCACAGCGCACGGGCGAAATCGGTCTTGATCAGCCCCGGCGCGATGCAGTTGACCCGCACATTGTCCGGCCCGAATTCCACCGCATAGTTGCGCGCGAGCTGCAGGTCCGCCGCCTTGGAGACATTGTACGCGCCGATCACCGGCGATCCGCGCAAGCCCCCGATCGACGAGATGATCACGATCGATCCATCGCGCCGCGCGCGCATCTCCGGGGCCACCATCTGGATCAGCCAGTGGTTGGAGAGGATGTTGTTGTCGAGGATCTTGCGGAACTGGTCGTCCGCGATGCCCTCGAGCGGCCCGTAATAGGGGTTGGAAGCCGCATTGCAGACCAGCACGTCCACCCGCCCGAACACCCGCCGCGTCTCTTCAACGAGATGCTTGAGCGCTTCCTTGTCCGAAATGCTCGCCGCCACCGCCAGCGCAGTGCCTTCGCCGTGCTTCGCGTTGATCTCGGCCGCGACCGCGTCGCAGGCATCCTGCTTGCGGCTCGATATCACCACCTTCGCGCCCGCATCCGCCAGCGCCTCGGCCGAAGCCTTGCCGATCCCCCGCGAGGAGCCGGTAACGATCGCTACCTTGCCGGCCAGGTCGAACAATCCGCTCATGCCCCTGCCTCCTGCGCGAAGTGCCAGGCCTGTGCGACCAGTCCAGGCAGCCGCTCCACCGTCGCGGCCGCATTGGCGGAGGAGGCGTTGCCGTCGATCATCCGCTTCTTGATCCCCTGGACGATCCCCGCCAGCCGGAACAGGTTATAGGCGAAATACCAGTTCAGGTCGGGCACGCCGTCGCGCCCGGTCGCCGCGCAATAGCGCGCCACCACATCCTCGATCGTCGGGATGCCGGTCTCCGGTCCGGTGAGTCCCTTCACGCCCGATCGCCCCTCGGGCTCGGTCGCCCAGCTCATCAGGAAATAGGAGAAGTCCGCCAGCGGATCGCCAAGCGTCGACAGCTCCCAGTCGAGCACCGCCAGGATACGCGGCGCGGCGGGCGCGAAGATCATGTTGTCGATACGGAAGTCGCCATGAACGATGCTCGTCCGCGTCTGCTCGGGCACGGTGCGCGGCAGGAACGCGATCAGCTGTTCCATCTCGGGCAGCGCATCGGTCTCGCTTGCCCGATACTGCTTCGTCCAGCGCTCGACCTGGCGGGCGAAATAATTGCCCGGCTTGCCGTAGCTGCCCAGCCCCACCGCCGCATAGTCCACCGAATGCAGCGCCGCGAGCGTATCGATGATCGCATGATAATGCGCCGTCCGCTCCTCCGGCGTCATGCCCGGCAAGCCGCCGTCCCAGAGCGTTCGCCCCTCCACCATCTCCATGATGTAGAAGGGTGCCCCCAGCACCTCGGGATCCTCGCACAGCCCATAGGGCCGCGCGACCGGGAAGCCGGTCGGGTGCAGCGCCGCGATCAGCGCATATTCGCGCTCCACCGCATGGGCCGAGGGCAGGATCGGCCCGAACGGCTTGCGCCTGAGCACATAGGAAGCGCTCTCCGCATCGATCCGATAGGTCGGGTTGCTCTGCCCGCCCGGGAACTTGGTAACCGCGATCGGCCCACCAAAGCCGGCAACGTTCGCCGCCAGCCAGTCCGCCAGCTTCGCTTCGTCGAGGTCGCTCATGCGAACTCGATTACCGAGCGCACGCTGTCGCCCTTGCGCAGCTTGTCGAGTGCATCGTTCACATCCTCCAGCCTGATCCGCTCGGCGACCATCGTGTCGAGGTCGAGCAGCCCGTCGAGATACATCTGCACCAGGCGCGGCATGTCGATCGGGAAGCGGGTGCTGCCCAGCAGCGAGCCCTGGATCTTCTTGCCCGTCAGGAAGGTCGGCCCGGGCAGGCTGACATTGCCGCCCGGCGCGATCATCCCGAGGATCGTCGCGGTGCCGCCGCGGCGCAGGATGTTCCAGGCCAGCTCGGCAGTATTCGGCCGCCCGACCGCCTCGATCGCATAATGGACGCCGCCGCCGGTCAGCTTGAGCACGTCCTTGGCCAGCCCCTCGGCCATCGCATCGAGTGCATGGGTTGCGCCCAGCTTGAGCGCCAGCTCGCGCTTCTCGGGCACCGGGTCGATCGCCAGGATCGTCCCCGCCCCGGCGATCTTGGCGGCGTTGATCGCAGCAAGCCCGATCCCGCCCGCGCCGATGATCGCCACGCTCTCGCCGGGCCGCACCCGGCTGTCGTTGAAGATCGCCCCGGCCCCGGTGATCACCGCACAACCGAGCAGCGCCGCGCGGTCCAGAGGCATTTCCCTCGAAATCGCCACACAGGCGTTTTCATGTACCAGCATCTGCTCGGCAAAGGCCGAGAGGTTAAGGAACGGCGCAAGCCCGGTACCATCCTGCAACGACAATCGCGGCTCGGCATCGGCCGGGCGCCGGGTCGAGGGATCGATGCACAGCGAGGGCCGCCCGGTAACGCACATCTCGCAGCTGCCGCAGAACACGGTGAAGAAGGTGATGACATGATCGCCCACCTTCAGATGCGCGACATCACTGCCTACCGCCTCGATAACGCCCGCCGCCTCATGCCCCGGCACGGTCGGTACCGGATGCGGGAAGGCGCCATCGACAAAGTGCAGGTCGGACCGGCACACGCCCACCGCCTTGGTGCGGATCAGCACCTCGCGCGGCCCGGGCTTCGATACGCGAACCTCGGTGATCTCGAGCGGCTTGCCCGCTTCGTAGAGAACGGCTGCTTTCATCACTCTCCCTCTCCGCTCCCCGGCGAAAGCCGGGGGCCCGGGGTTGTGTGG